>MTNI01000189.1 GCA_002011415.1 Candidatus Acetothermia bacterium JdFR-47 | reverse complement strand
AAAACCCGCCCTCTCCGGGGTGCTGTGCCCCCGTGGAGACTTAGCTCCCCTTGCAGTTCAGCCGGCCTTCTTCTCTTCGCGCTTCAGGTACTGGAGGATGGCCTCAACCACCAGGTAGTTGACCGAGCGGTCCTTGGCCTGCGCCAGCTTCCTCAGTTTGGCCAATACCTCGGCCCCACCCTTGGAAGGCGGGATATAGAGGGAAAGTTTTGCCGTGTTCTTGGCCGCTGTGCTCTTCGCCCTGGGCATGTCTCCCCTCCTTCATTACGCTTTTCAAAGATAGCATAGCATTTTTTGGGCTCCTTGTCTAGACACACTCCCATAATGTGCTTGATTAGGGTACTAGAAGCACTGTTCAGTACATTTGTCCCTTGTGGGGCTTCGAACTACCCCGTACCTTAATCACCGTGGTGAAAACGGTACCCGAGCTGTTCCTGGGAGAAGGGGCACAGGAAGCGGCCTGGCTGCGCGCCAGGGAGCTCCTCGATGGTGAGGCCGAAGGGCACCCCGATGTGTTCGTGGTCTCCCTGGAGGGCGCCACTATCCGGATCGACCGGGTCCGTGAGGCGATCCTGTGGGCTCGCTATGCCCCGAGTAAGGCCCGGTACAAGGTGATCCTGATCGGCCCGGCCGAACGGCTCTCCCGCGAGGCGGCGAGCGCCTTGCTCAAATCCCTGGAGGAAGCCCCTCAGTACCTTGCGTTCATCCTTTACGCCCTNGCCCCTGACCAACTCCTGGACACGGTGCGCTCGCGCTGCGTGGCGGTGTGGGCGCCGAGCCTCAGGGGGCTCTGGCAGGCCAAGCTGAAGGACATGGGCTACAGCGACGCGGAAGCGGATTTTCTCCTGGCGATCTCCAGCGGGGAACACGACCTAGCCCCGTTCTTAAAGGAACGGCGATCCCCGCTCTCCGAATGGAAGGAAGCCCAAACCGAGGCGGAAACGCTCCCCCCGAAGGAGCTCGCCGCACGCTTTCTCATCTACCTCGAGGACCCCATCAGGCGGAGAGCCATGGGAGAAGCCCTGATCAGTTCGCTCCCTAACACCCCTGCCGACGAGCTCCTCGAGGTGGCCGAGCGGCTCTCCCGCGGCGGAAGGGAAGGGGCCTTACTCTTCCTGGAGCAGCTGTTAAACTACCTCGTGAAAAAGGCCCCTCTCCTTTGGCCCCAAATCCCCGCAGAGCGGATAGCTTCCTGGGCTAGAAAGGCGTCGCTCGCCCGCGGGGAGCTCGAGGCCAACGCGAGCGTTAGGCTTTTGTTGGAGGTGATCCTCCTTTGGCCGAGGAAAGACTGAGAGCCCTGGTGCGCAAGTACGGCCCCCAGCCCGACGTGCACCTCTCCGTGTGGGGGGGCATGGTGGGCCGCACCGGGCAGATCTGGATAGAGGATGACGGTCGAGGGGTGTGGCTGGTTCAGATCCTCCGCTCTCCCGCCCGGGACAAAGGGGAACCGGAGGGGACGTTGCTCCGGCCCGCCAGCGCCGCCGACAAAGAGCGATTCCGGGAGCGCCAAGCCGAGGTGCCCAGCCTAATCTCCCGGGCGCAAAAGCAAGCCCGCTCCTTGAAGCTGCCGATGCGCTTCGTCGCCGGTGAGCTCGACCTGGAACGTCGCTTTCTCCGCCTTTTCTTCTCCGCCCCGGGCAGGGTCGATTTCCGCGAGCTCCTGCGCCAGCTGAGTAAGGAACTGGAGATACGCCTCGAGTTCCGCCAGGTCGGCCCCAGGGACGAGGCCCGTCTCCTCGGGGGACTGGGTCCCTGTGGTCGCCCCTTGTGCTGCCGGGCCTTCCTCCGCCAGCTCCGCCCCGTGCCGCTGGAACTCGCGTTCGACCAACAGCTCTTCTTCTCCCCGGAACGCATTACCGGGGCTTGCGGACGCCTCATGTGTTGTCTCGCTTACGAGCACTCCCAGTACCTAGAAGCGCTGGCCGGGGTGCCCAAGGTGGGGCAGACCGTGGAGCTCGAAGGCAAGAAGGGCAAGGTCACGGGGGTGAACATATTCCGCAGCACCCTGACCGTGGCTTGGGAGGATGGCACCCGGGAGGACGTCCCGTGGAGCAAGCTCAAGTCTGAGTGATGGGGAAGCCCTCTAGCTGAATCGTCTGGGTGGGGAAGGCGAACTCTATCCCGGCCTCCTCGAACCGGCGCTTTATCTCCAGGTTGATCTCCTCGGTGGCCTGGAGGAACTGCTCGTAGGCCGTGTACTTGCACCAATGGATGACGAGGATATTGAGGGAGTAGGGNCCGAACTCCTTGAAGTAGACCCAGTAATTGTCCGTGCTGGGATGCTCCCGCAGGATCTCCCGCAGGATCCGCAGGGCCTCTTGCAGCTTTTCGTACGGCGTGTCGTAAGTGACCCCGATGGTGTACATGTTCTTGATGCTGGGGCGTTTGGCGATGTTGTTGATCTTGGCGTTGGCCATCAGCCGGTTGGGAATGGTCACCAGCGTTCCGTCCAGNGTGCGGATGCGGGTGGACCTGAGTCCGATGGCCTCCACCGTGCCGCTGATGTCCTCCACGTCCACCCTGTCCCCCACCTGACAGGGACGGTCNACNAGCAGGGCTAACGCCCCCAGGAAGTTGGAAAGCGTATCTTGGGCCGCAAGAGCCACCGCCAGGCCCCCGATCCCCAAACCCGCAAGCAGGCTCGACACGTTGTACCCCAAGTTCTGGAGGACGAGGATCACGCCGAGTCCCCAGAGGAACGCCTTGGTGATCCTGGAAAGAATGGGGATCACTTGGTCGTCGATCTTGGTCTCGGTCCGCCGGGCACGATCAACCCAGCAAGCGAAGGCAACGTCGGAGAGCTTGGAGAGCCCGTACACCACGAGGAAGGTGGTGACGGCCACAAACACCCCCCGCAGGAGCCCCAGCACCTCCNCGGGGAGCACGAACACCCGTAGACCCCCCCACAGGGCGAGGAGGAAAATCACCGCCCCCAAGGGGCGCCGCCCCAACGCCCGCAAGGTGGCTTGAACCCGCTCGTCGCCTACCTTTCGTTGGGAAAGAAGGGCCTCCCACANACGCCTGAGAGACCAGTGGATAAAACCAGCCCCGAGGAGGATGAGGAAGAAGGCTCCATACTGCCAAAGCTCGTTCCCCAGAACCTTAAAATGCAAGAAACTCACGTTCCCTCCTCCAAGATTTCCACTGGCGCTCCTTTCAGGCGTCCCAGCTCCCGCGTGGGAATGGTGAGCTCCGCCACCTGATGCCCGTCCACCCACTCTATCCGCTGGAGGCGTCCGAGCTTGGTGAGCCAGGAAAGGAGGTCCTGCCGCCCGGTGGGCACGCGCACGCGTACCCAAGAGAAGTGANGGGCTAGCATGTCCGAGAGCTTTTCCTTGAGCTCTTGCATGTTGGTCCCGAGCAGCGCCGAGAGTTGCACCGCAGGCGAGACCTCCAGGGACAGTCGAGAGAGCAAGCCCTTCTGCTCCTCACTCTGGACGAGGTCTATCTTGTTAAGCGCGTATAGGGTCGGTGGNAGGGGCTGGTCTTTCCCGAACACCTCCTCGACGAGGACCTTCCTCACGGTGNCGAGGTGCTCCAAGGCATATGGAGAGGAGGCATCCAGCACTATCAGCAAGAGGTCCGCCCCCCGAGCGGACTCCAAGGTGGCCCGAAAGGCGGGGATGAGCTGGTGAGGAAGTTTACGGATGAATCCCACCGTGTCCGAAACCAAGGCCCAGCGCCCACCGGGGAGTTCAACCTGACGCACCCGGGCGTCAAGGGTGGCGAACAGCTTATCCTCCACCAGGGCATCAGCGCCGGTAAGGGCGCGGAACAGTGTGGACTTCCCGGAGTTGGTGTAGCCCACAATGGCCACCTGGGGGATCCCCAACTCCTCTCGGCGCTTGCGCCGGAGGCGCCGTACTCGGTCGGCATCGACGAGCCGGCGGCGGATGGCCTGGATGCGGCGGCGCACCCGCCGCCGGTCCATCTCCAAGCGGGTTTCCCCAGGGCCCCGGGTCCCGATGCCACCGCCAGGGTCGGTGAGGGCTTTTCCCCATCCCCGCAGGCGGGGCAGTAGGTACTCAAGCTGGGCCAGCTCCACTGCGAGCTCGGCTTCCTTGGTCCCCGCTCGTTGGGCAAAGATGTCCAGGATCACCTGAGAGCGATCCACCACCTTGAGCCCAGTGGCCTCCTCCAGGTTGCGGGCCTGAGCTGGGGTGAGCTCATCCCCCATGATGAGGACGTCTGCCCCCAAGTCTTTCGCCAGGGTGGCGATCTCCTCCACTTTACCCCGTCCAACAAAGGTGGCCGGGTCAGGACGAGAACGGCGCTGAACGACTTTAGCTAGCACCTCCACCCCGGCGGTGCGCACGAGCGCGGCGAGCTCATCCATCCACTCCTCTTCCTCCCAAGATAGGCGCCCCGGAGGGAGCACGCCCACGAGGACGGCGCGCTCGGCCCCGTAGATACGCGCCCTACGCCCGAGGTAATCCTCAATCAGCGGGAGATCTCTTCGCTTTCTTCCCATACCCTGGCCCCCAACTCCCGCAGCTTCCCCGGGAGGTCCTCGTAGCCGCGGCGGATGTGCTCCACGCCCTCCACCTCGGTCCTGCCTTTAGCGGCGAGCCCCGCCAGCACCAGAGCCGCGCCGGCCCGGATGTCCGGCGCCCGCACCCGGGTGCCGGTCAGCGCTTCCACCCCCTCCACCACCAGCGTGTGCCCCTGAAGCCGCAAGCGCGCTCCCATCCTGAGGAGCTCACCTACATAGCCAAACCGGCTTTCGAACACCGTCTCCGTTACCACCGATTCCCCTCGAGCGAGGGAGAGGAAGGCCACCATGGGGGGCTGAAGGTCGGTGGGAAACCCTGGGTACGGCCTGGTCTCGACGTGTACCCCCCGCGGCCGTCCCCGGACCTCCACGCGCACCCAATTTTCCCCCCGCTCCACCCCCACCCCCGCTTCCTCCAATTTTACGAGCAGGGCAGCGATGTGATCCGGCTCCACCCCCTCCACTCTCACCCGACCGCCGGAGATGGCCCCGGCAAGGAGGTAGGTGCCCGCCTCCATGCGATCGGGGATGACCGCGTGNCGGGCGCCTCGCAGACGCTCCGCCCCCCGGATCACCACCCGATCCTCCGTCCATCGCACGGTCGCCCCCATGGCGGAAAGGAGNCGCGAAAGATCCACTACCTCCGGTTCCCGGGCCGGGTTGAGGACGGTGGTCTCCCCTCGGGCCAGCGCTCCAGCNAGGAGCAGCTGCTCCGTGGCCCCCACCGAAGGGTAGTCTAAATACACCGTCCTCCCGAGCAGGCGCTTCGCCCGCGCCAGCACCCGGCCTCCCTCCACCTCGAGCTGTGCCCCCANGGCAGAAAGGCCCTTGAGGTGAAGGTCAACCGGGCGGGTGCCGATGGCGCAGCCGCCGGGAAGCGGCACCTGGGCCTCCCCAAGCCGGGCCAGGAGAGGTCCCAGGGCGAGGAAGGAGGCGCGCATGCGCCGCACCGGCTCCTCCGGAGCCACCGACGAGAGCCTCCCCCCCTCGCGGATCTCCACCCGATCGCCTTCCCACACGACCTCCTTCCCCAGGAAGCGCACGAGCTCGATGGCCGTCTCCACGTCCCTGAGGCGGGGCACGTTCTCCAGGATCACTGGCTCCGGGGTGAGGAGNGAAGCGAGGATGGCCGGAAGGGCGGCGTTCTTGGCCCCGGCGGCCCACACCGAGCCGGACAGGGACCGACCGCCCTCCAGGACGATCATGGGAGAAGCGGGAGTGGGTTGACCGGCTCCCCTAGCCGCCGCACCTCGAAGTGGAGATGCGGCCCGGTGGAAAGCCCCGTGTTTCCGGATAAGGCGATCACCTGGCCCACCTCCACAAACTGCCCCTCGTGGACCAGGATGCGCGAAAGATGTCCATAATAGCTGGAATAACCATCTCCGTGGTCGATGANAACAAGCAAACCATAGCCACCCCGACGGCCCGCCCAGGTCACCACCCCCGGGGCGGCGGCGTGCACCTCGGTGCCCTCCGGCACGGCGATGTCCACCCCGGTGTGGAAGTCGGGGGTGCCGTAGATGGGGTGGATCCGGGGGCCGAAAACGGAGGTGATGCGGCCGGTGAGCGGCCAGATGAAATGCGTCCCCTTGCCTAGCCCCAGCCCCAAGGCGGCGGCCTGGGGCACGGTGCGGGGCTCGGGCACGAACACCTGCACCCCCGGGAGGGGGTCACCGGAAAGGCCGTTCGCCCGCCGGATCGTCTCCTCGGAGACGCCATAGCTGGCGGCNATGTCGGCCAAGGTCTGGCCGGAACGCACCCGGTGCAGCACCCCGCCTTGGGGAAGGAGAAGCACCTGCCCGGGGTAAAGGAGCGAGGGATCGATTATGCTGTTGCTCGCCACAAGATAGGAAAGCGGCACCCCATACTTCTCCGCCACCTTGGCCAGGGTGTCCCCGGGCTGCACCACGTAGGTGTGGTAAGGAGCGTTCCCCAAGCTCGGCGGGAAGGACAGCGGCCCCCCCAGGTCGTCCCGCGGGAGGAAGGGCACGAGGAGCAGGGGAAGGAACAGAAGCCCAAAGAGCACCGCCAGGGCAAGATCCTTACTCACTATTCATCAGCTCCAAGAATTGTCTGTTGGTGCTGGTCTGCTCCATCTTCTGCTTGATGAACATGAGCGCCGCCCCGGGATCCTCCATCTCGGAGATCAGCTTACGCAAGATCCACACCCGACGAAGGACATCTGGCTCGAGCAGGAGTTCCTCTTTTCTGGTGCCGGACTGGATGAGGTCGATGGCCGGGAACACCCTCCGNTTGGCAAGATCCCTGTTTAAGACGAGCTCCATGTTGCCAGTCCCCTTGAACTCCTCGAACACTACCTGATCCAGGCGGGAACCGGTGTCCACCAGGGCGGTGGCGATGATGGTGAGGGACCCGCCTTCCTCGATGTTGCGGGCGGCTCCGAAGAACTCCTTCGGCTTGTACAAGGCAGTGGGGTCGATGCCCCCTGAGAGGAGCTTCCCGGAAGGAGAAACCGAGAGGTTGTAAGCCCGGGCGAGCCTGGTAAGGGAATCCATGAGGATCACCACGTCATAACCGCACTCCACCAAGCGCTTGGCCTCGGAGGTCACGAGCTCCGCTACCCTGGTGTGATGATGGGGTTCCATGTCGAACGTGGCCGCCACCACCTCCGCGTGCTTCACCGACCGCCGGAAGTCGGTGACCTCTTCCGGGCGCTCGTCCACGAGGAGGATGAGGAGCTTGACGTGCGGGTAGTTAGTCTCCAGGCCCTGTGCGATGTGCTTGAGGAGCGTGGTCTTCCCAGCCTTGGGCGGGGAGACAATGAGGCCACGCTGCCCTTTACCGATGGGGGCGAAGAGGTCGATCATCCTGGTGGAGAACTCCTCGGGGTCATGCTCGAGGATGTATTGCTCGTTGGGGTGGAGCGGGGTGAGTTGCTGGAAATCGAGACGGCGACGTACCTGCTCGGGGTCCATGCCGTTCACCGCCTCCACCCGCAGTAGGGCGAAGTACCGCTCCTCGTTCTTGGGCGGGCGCACCAGGCCCCGGATGATGTCCCCATCCTTGAGGTTGAAACGCTTGATCTGAGAGGGGGACACGTAGACGTCGTGGCGGGAGGGAAGGCAGGACTTGCCCCGGAGGAAGCCGTAGCCGTCGGGCATGATCTCCAGGACCCCCTCGGCCACGAGCTCCTGCTTCTCCGCCAAGGCCCGCATGATTGCGAGCTGAAGTTCGTGGGGGGCCATGTCGCCGGCCCCGTCCACCCCCAATTCCTCGGCGAGCTTCTGGAGCTCTTCAGGATCTTTAGCGATAACTTCGTGCATTTCCATGTAAATCACCTCGCTGTTAAAGGCCCTGGGCGGTGAGGACCCCAAGGCCCCCTAAGTACCCTAGCAAAAGCACGGTCGAAGCCGGCTCTGGCAACCTCCCCAGCGGTCGCGCCCGCACCTGGAGGGCGGCCACCGCCAGTGCGGAGAGCCCGATGCCCCACGCGGCCACGAGCACCAGCGGCCAGGCATCCCGCCCCAACGCGCCCAGGATGGGGCGCCCGAAGGTGAGGTCAGCAAAGAACACCGTGACGATGTTGAACAAGTTGGACCCGAAGATGTCCCCGGCCAGGAGGTCGTAGGCCCTAAGGCGCAGGGCCCCGATGGAGCTCGCCACTTCCGGGAGGGAGGTGGCAAAGGCCACCAGGACGGAGCCCACCACGGACTGCGCGATCCCGGTCCCCTCGGAAATCGTCTTGGCGGCATGGGTCAGGGCCACCCCGGCCACAACGATCACCACGCCGGAGAGGAAGGCCACCAAGGGGGCCCGGCCCAGAGAAAGGCCCTCCTCGGGTGGGGTCCCCTCCTCGACCCTAAACTGGGCGTAGACCGCCCCCAGGTAGAGCGCCAGGATGAGAAAGGAGACGAGCGACACCCGGCCCAACGCTGGCCCTCCCCCCACCGCGATCGCCCCCAATACCAGGGCCGTGAGGAGCACGGAACCGCTCGCCGACAGGGCGTGGGTGGAAGAGAGCCGGGCGAAAAACGCCGTGCCGGAGAACACCCCCATCAGCCCCAGGATCCCCAGGTTGAAGGCGTTGGAACCCAGGGCGTTGCCGACCGCGATCCCGGGGGCGTCGATCCCCCCACCGGTCATGGTGGCTACTAGCTCCGGAAGAGAGGTGACGACTGCCACCAGGATGAAACCGATCCACCCCTGCGAGAGCCCGGTGACACGAGCGATCCGCTCCGCCGAGCGCACGAGGAACTGCCCGGCCCCGAGGATGGCAAGCGCCGAGGCGCCGAACACAAGCCACGCCCCGGTCACCCTGCCCCTCCTTCCTCGATCATGCGGAGTCTCCTCTCGTGCCGGCCTCCCTCGAACTTCGTCTTCA
>MTNI01000091.1 GCA_002011415.1 Candidatus Acetothermia bacterium JdFR-47 | reverse complement strand
ATGGTGGTGCCCACCCGCTGCGAGATGGAGCTGGACGTGGGCTTCGCCCCCGGCCTCTCCGCAGCCGAGGTGGCGGGCGAAGTGCGGGAGGCCCTCTCCGAAGCCGAGACGGTGCAGATCACCGACATCTGGGATCCCTGGGAAACCGACCGCGAGGAATGGGTCGTGAAGGCACTGGCGAAGGCCTTCACCAAGGCCACGGGGAGAAAGCCCCGGTTTTGGGGGATGCCATCGTGGACCGACGGGGCGAACATCGTGCGCAAGGGGGTACCCACGGTCGTGTTCGGGGCCGGGGATCTAGCTGTGGCCCACACCTGGCGGGAGGCGTTGCCCCTGTCTGAGCTCGCCCTCCTCGCCCAAGTGCTCGTCCACCTCATCCGCTCGTGGGCCCACTGAGGGGCCGACGCATCCGGATCCACTCCCCCCATCGTCCTTCTTCCCGAAAGCCCAGGCTCCGGTACCAGGCGATCGCCCGGACGTTTCCCTCACCGACCCATAAGGAGGCCACCTCCCGCCCCAGGGAACGGCCCAGGTCCAGGGCGTGCTCCATGAGCCTCCGACCGACCCCCTTCCCCCGCCACGCCGGGTCCACCACGACCTCGTGGATCTCAAGCACTTTCCCCCTCTCCCGATCCCGCCAGTCGGGATTCACAGCGATGAACCCCACCGGACGCCCCGAGACCTCGGCCACGAAGAAGCCCTCGGGGCACGTGGAATAAAGCCAGTCAAGGTAAGAGATCGCCTCCACCAGCGAGGGCTCACCGTACCGCTCGAGCCCCTGATAAGCGGCCATGTAGAGCCGCGCGAGCTCCCCTAGCTCCTCCTTCCGCGCTGGCCGGATCAAGATCTCCATGGGGACCTATGTTAGTGTGAGGGGCGCCGGTTCACATCCGCAGGGCAAGCCCGAGGGCGATCCCCAAGGCGGAAACGAGGATAGCCAGGGCGGCCCGGTCCAGGGTGAGGCGAGGAAGCCGCGGCCGGACGTGGCCCGCGAGCCAGCCCAGGCCGATGCCCAGCGCCGCCGCAAGGACGCTCCTGCCCCACGTCCAGAAGGAGAGGAGCCCAGGCCCCGTGGCCAGGCCCCAGCCCCCAAACGCCAGCAGGGCGAGGACCAGGGGCAGTCCCCCCTTCCATGAGGTGCCACGGGCACCGGGCCTGAGCAAGGGAAGGAGCTTCGTGAACGCGGCCGCCGTCCCCACCCCGAGCGCAAACAGGGCCCACTTGACATACGGGGGCGCCCCTTGCGTCAAAACCCCCTTGGCCACAAACCCCGGGAACGGAGGAAGCCCCACGATGGCCCATGTCCCCACCGCCAGGGACAGGGCCGTTCCCCAAGAGAGGCGGCCGGCGAGCTCCCGGATCCTGCGGGTACCTGCCTCCGCGATCGCCTCGCCCGCAGAGAGGAAGAGCAGGGCCTTGAACAAGCCGTGGGCGAGGGCGTAGAGAAGCGCGCCGAATGCCGCCCCTCCCCCCAGCCCAAAGCCCACGAGCAGATACCCAAGCTGAGACATGGTGGAGTAAGCGAGGAAGAACTTGATATCGCGCTCCCAGAGCGCGTAGATAAGGCCCCCGAACCCGGTCACGAGCCCGAGCGCCACCAGGACCTGGCCCACGGCGAAGGCCTCCCCGATCCTGAGGAGCGCCACGATCCCCATTTTCACCACCAGGCCTGAAAGGAGCGCCGACACGGAACTTGGGGCCCGGCCATGGGCCTGGGGGAGCCACAGCCCAAGGAGGAACACCCCCCCTTTGACCGCCGCNCCGGAGAGGAGAAGTCCCACCCCCACGGCCAAGGCGGGATCGGAGAGGGAAGGGGAAAGGCGGGCGATCTCGCCCAAGGAGAGCGTCCCCAGGCATCCGTAGACGAGACCCAAGCCGACCAGGTACAAGATCATCCCCACGGTGGTAAGGATGAGGTACTGAAGGCTGGCCCAGACCGATCTGGGCTGGGATTCGTAGCCCACGAGGAGGAAGGAGAGGAGCGAGGTGAGCTCCAGGCACACGTACAGGTTNAACAGGTCCCGAGAGAGGACGAGGGCGAGCGTGGTGCCGAAAAGCAACGTGACAAGCGGGTGAAACGCCCCCGTCCGTCTCCACTCNCCCCACAGGATGGTGCCGTGGAGGATGAGGGCCAGGGCCCAAAAGGCAACGGCGACCCCGTCCCCGGCGAGCTGAATCCCCCACGAGCCAACGCCAAAAGTGGACTCGGCGAACCCCGGGGCCCAAAGGAGGAGCGCCCCGGCCCCCAGCGCCCAGGCGAGCACCCCTAGGTACCGGCCTCCCCCCAGGAGGCTCAGGGTGCCCAGGGCGAGGTACCCCACCACCCCGGCCAGGGCCGCCGTCATTCCTCCCCCTCCATTCGCTCCAGCCGGGGCACGTCCTGGGTGTGGCGGTGCTCAGTGAGGAAGATCACGTATACCAGGGCCAGGGCCAACGTGGCGAAGTGGATGACGATGGCAGTGAGCACCAGGGCCTGGGGCAGGGGGTCCACCGCGGGCCCTGGCCCCAAGCCCAGGATGGGGGGACGCCCCTCCGGCCGGTGGGCGAGCGCCACCAAAAACAGGGTCGCCCCGCCCGCGGCCACGTTCAGCCCCAGGAGCTTCCAGATCAGGTTGCGGCGCGCGATGAGGGTGAACAGCCCCAACCCCAAAAGGACGACGGCCAGGGCAACACCAGTCTGGCCTTCCATTACACCTCCCCCCGGTGGGTGGCGAAGCTGTGCAGCACCACCCACGCCCCAATGGCCACCTCGAGCCCGATGAGCAGGTTCGCAGCGATGAAGGACCAGCTCCCTAAAGCCCCGGCGAGGGTCAGGGCGACTCCGCCCCCGAAGAGGAGCGCGATCGCCCCATACTCCAGGTGCTCCAAGGTCCGTTCGTGGATCTCCTGCGCCACCCGCTCCGCCCCCTTGGCCAGCGCCAGGAGCAAAAGTCCTGAGCCCATGATGGCTCCGGCCGGGAACCCCCCGCCTGGCCCCAGATGGCCGCTCGCCGCGAGGTATAGGGCGAACACGCCGATGGGTCCGATGAGGACGTCAGCAGCCCTCTGGACGAGGTGGGATTCAGGCAAGGGGCTTGGACTACCGGCCTGTCCCAGAGGACGCAGGGCNATCCGCACCCCCACCATGGCCACGGCGAACACGAGCACCTCGAGCAGCGTGTCCCAAAGCCGTGCCCCCAGGACGATCGCAGCCACCGCGTTTTCGGCGCCGAGCGCCCTCGTGGCCTCCTCCCAAGGAGGCACTCCCCCCCGCGGGAACAGGCCCAAAACGGCGAAGAACAGGAGCCCGCAAAGCCCCGCCACCGCGATCCCTGAAAGGCACCTCATGCCAGATACCTCCGCATGAGCTCGGCGAGCTCCCCCTCACGCTCCATCGCCGAGAGCACCTCCTCAACCAACTCGACGAGGGATTCGTCCCCGGGGGCGGAGGCGAGGCAAAANGCCAGGCCCTCTTCCACGGGCGTCACCTNCACCTCCCCCAGTCCGCCCGCGAGGTGCCAGTTCCTCAGGCGCAGAAGGTCCACCAGAGCGCCCCCCACCGCCCCCCGGGACAGGGCGGAAAGGAGCTCATCCGGATCCTCGAAGGCGTGCCCACCCCGGGGGAGGTGCTCCTCCCCCCGGTCGCCCCGGACCGCGCCCACCGGGCCCGTCCCCTTCCTCACCAACACCAGTCGAGTGGGGACGAGCGGGCGGGAGAGCGGAAGCCCCTCCTCGGCCCGGCGGGGGAGGAACCCCCCGGCCGCCAGGTCCGCCTCCCCGCTCTTGAGCATGGCAGGGATCTCGGCCCGGGGCACCCACAATACCTCGAGATCCCGATGCAGATGCCGGGCCAGGCGTGTGAGCACCTCCCACTCAAGGCCCGCGATGCGCTCCCCCTCTTGATAGAGCAGGGGATAGGCCGGAGTGGCCACNACCACGAGCTTCCCGGTTCTCCTCAGGGCGAGGAGATAGACAAAGGTGACCAGGGCGAAGCCGATGGCGGCCTCGGTAAGCGCCACGTCCGGCGCCGCCAGGAGGAAGAACACCCCCGCCAGGGCGAGGGAGTGCGCCCCTACCCCCACCACCCCCCATAGGAGGCGTCGCCGGGTGAGGGCGAAGGCGGCCAGGGCCAAGGCGAGGAGGGAGAGGAGCGCCAGGATCACGACCTCTTCTCCTTCGGCCGCACTCCCCGCACGAAGGCCGCCTTGGCCACGGCGTGGGTGGCAATAGGCCCGGTGAAGAGGAGGAAGAAAAGGAGCACGAGCACCACCCCGCCGGTGGCTCCCCAACCCCGGGCGAGCACAAGGCCCACTAGCACCAATGTCGCCCCCCCGATGTCCCCCACCCCGGCGCCCTGGAGGCGCTCGTAGGAGTCGTGTAAGCGCACAAGCCCCGCCCCGCCCAGAAACAGCAAAGCCAGCCCGGCCCCGAGGACCACCTGGGCGATCACCGCTCCCCCCGTTCTCCGAACCGGGCCAGCAGCACCGTGCCCAAAAAGCCCAGGGTCGCGTACGCCAAGGCCACGTCGAGGAGAAGACCATGGCCGCCCAGGACCGCCTCGCAGGCGAGGAGCAGCGCCACCCGCACGTTGAGCGAGCTAGCGCCCGCAAGCCGGTCCCACAGGTCCGGCCCCCGCCACAGCCGCACCAGGGGCAGCACCGCCGAGATGAGGATTCCGGCCTCCACCCAGAGCTTCATCCCCACAGCCTAAGGAGCACCCCCTCCAGCGCCGTAAGTCCCGCCGGCGTCACGCCCCGGGGACGCCTTAGGCAGTGCACGTAGAGGAGCTCCTCCTCCAACAGGAGGGCAATCGTCCCCGGGGTGACGGTCACTGCCCACAGGAAAAGCAGTCTCCCCATGTCCGAGGTAAGCCGCACCGGCACGGCGATGATGCCGGAACGGGCCCTGCCCGTGAGGATGGCATAGGAGGTGGAAAGGACCCCCTGGGCAACCCGGAATGAGAGGAGCAGGGCCAGCAGGGCCCACAGGTCCCACCGCAGCCAGGCCCGGGCTGGGAAATCCAGTCGCACCACCCCGGCCTTCAGGGCCAAGGCAAGACCCACTGGGAAGATGGCCCCGCTCGCCACCACTGGCCAGGCGATACTCCGCCAAAGCAAGAGCCACAGCCCCCACAGGAGGCCCCCCACAGCCAAAACCCCAACAAGGCGCGCCATGGCCCGAGTATAGCGGGAGGTGCGGGCTTGACCGTCCCCGGGCCGCCGTGCTAGGGTCCCTCTGTAAGGAGGGAGCGATGAAGAACTGGTGGAAGGATTTCGTCGCGTTCCGCAAATTCGTGACCCCGGCCATCATGCCGGTGGTGTTCTGGGTGGGCGTGGCCATCACGGTAGTCATGGGCGTCATCACCATCGTGGACGGCGCGCGGGCCGCGCTAGGCGGGGCCCGCATGGTGACGCTGGGCATTATCACCTTATTCTGCGGTCCCGTATTCGTCCGCATCCTGTGTGAGTTGGTGATGACATTCTTCCGGGGGGAGGAATAAAAGAGCCGCTCAAGCTGGTGGAACGCCTTCTCACGCTCGGGGAGCATCTTGCCCTGCGGCGGGCGGTGGGATGGGAGCCCCTCCCCGAACACCAAGGGCGCGGGATCGGGGGAAGGCTGATGGAGGCAGCCCTGGCCTTGCCGAAGGGGCACTGCTCTGCCGGGGCCCTCGTGGGCCTCACGTCAGCCCAGGGCGCGGCATCCTTTTACGCCCGCTACGGCCCCTCAGAGGCCCCGGGGATATACCTCACCCAGCCTCCCGGGGCCGGGTCCGGCTGAGGGCCAGCTTGCCGCTCGCGGTACAATGGAACGGGATGCTCCGGAAAGGTTTCCTCGCCATGTGCCTTGTGCTCCTCCTCGCGACGGCAGCCGCGGGGGAGGAGATCGTCAAGCTCTCGGTGGACGGGTCCATCAACCCCTCCACCAGGGACTACGTGCTCCGGGGCTTAAGTCAAGCTGCTGAGATCGGTGCGGAGCTCGTGATCCTGGAGCTGGATACCCCTGGGGGCCTTGACTCGTCCATGAAGGACATGGTGCAGGGGATCCTCGGCTCCGAGGTGCCGGTGGTGGTGTGGGTGGGACCGCCCGGGGCCCGGGCGGCCTCGGCCGGCACGTTCATCCTGCTCTCCGCTGATGTCGCAGCCATGGCCCAAGGGACAAGTGTGGGAGCCGCCCATCCGGTGTCCATCACCGGGGAGACCCCGGAGGAAGAGGACCCCATGGCGGAGAAGATCGTAAACGACGCTGTCTCACGCATTCGAGCCATCGCTGAGCTCCGCGGCCGCAACGTCGACTGGGCTGAGCAAGCGGTGCGGAAATCGGTCACCGCCACGGCGACTGAGGCCCTGGAGCTGGGGATCATNGACCTCATCGCTGACTCCATCCCCGAACTCCTGGAAAAGCTGGAAGGCTATGAGCTTCCAGACGGGCNGGTACTCCACACTCAGGGCCTCCCGGTACGGGAGGTAAAGATGTCCCTCAAGGACCGCCTGTTCTCCTACCTTGCCGATCCGAACCTCGTTTACATCCTGCTCATGTTGGGCCTTTACGGGCTGATTTACGAGTTCTTCTCCCCGGGGATCGGGATCGGGTTCGTGGTGGGAGGGATATCGCTGATGCTCGCGCTCCTTGGGCTCCAGGTTCTCCCCATCAACTTCGTGGGGATCGGGCTCATCCTGTTCGGGGTCCTGCTCATGGTGCTGGACGCCTTCACCCCCACCAACGGCATCCTCACCACCGGCGGGGTGGTGAGCCTCCTCATAGGGTCCTTCTCGCTTTTTGAGATTGACTCCCCGGTGATCGGCCTCTCCTGGACCACGGTGGCGGCTACGGTGGGGACACTCACGCTGATCCTGGTGTTCATCGTCTCGAAAGGGCTCCTGGCACAGCGGCAGCCCGCCCGGCCCCTCACCTCCATGGTCGGCCTCTCCGGCGTGGCCAAGGAGGACCTTAAGCCGGAGGGCTGGGTACTGGTCAAAGGCGAGTACTGGCGGGCCCGCTGTGAAGGCGAGCCGGCCAAAGCGGGGGACGAGGTGGAGGTGGTTCGCCAGGAGGGCCGCCGGCTCATCGTCCGGCGTAAGTAGTCGAAAGCCTCATCCCCTCTTCAGTTCTACGCTCTCCCTACCGAGAAAGACGATCCGCTCGCCGGATACATAGCGGAGAAATCGCCAGAGGGCCTCCTTGATGGCCGGGTGGCCCGGGGGAAGTCCGTTTGGCTCTTCCCAGTAACCAAGCACGTGGAGTGTTTTCGACTTGGCATCAAACCGGCCGTCAAACCTGGCCACGAACCGATCGCGGAACAGGACTGGAAGCACGTAGTAGCCCCACCGCCGGTCGGCAGGACGCTTGTACACCTCCCAGACGTACTCGAACCCCCACAGCTTCTTGAGAACACCGCGTCCCCAAAGGAAAGGGTCCAAGGGGGCGAGGAAGCGCGCCCGGTCCGCGAGGGGCAACCGTTCGGCCTCGGCGAGCCGCCGGCCAGCATCCGGTGGGGCGTAAAAAGGGGTGCGAATGCCCTCTACCTGGACGAGCGAAAGCTTTCCCTCGGCTACCAAACGCTCCGGCAGCCCTTCCTTCCGGGCCGAGCGCAGGAAGGCCCAGACCTCCGCGTCCCCACCCGCAGGAAGGAGCCCCACCATCTCAACCCGCTTAAGCAAGAGGTACTCCCGGAAGTCCTCGAGGCTTGGGACCGGCCGGGAGAGAAGTCCTTTTGGGATCGCCCGTTCGGCGAGGTCGAAGTAGCGCCGGTAATGGACCCTGTATGCCACGGAGAGCCGGCCACGATTCCACAGGACCTCCAGGGCCCCGTTTGCTGCCCGAGTGGCCTTCCAGGCGCGATGTGTCCCTTGGGCCACGGAGAGCTTGCGGAGTTCCGCTCCCGAGAGGGGGCCGTGCTCCCGCACCGCCTCGTAAACTGCCTCCACGGCCCCGGGGTGTTCCCGGGAGAGGCGCTCCTCCCGGCGCTGCTCCCAGCGGTCCCCGCCTGCAGCCATCAGGGCCCGGGTATACGGGAATTCCGCAATCGGGATGGCACACAGCACCTTGTCCCAGTACTCGAAGCCGATCCGCTCTCGGTGAACGAGGTCGAGGAACTGGCCGGGGTGCGTCCCGTCCACCCGGGCTTGGATCACGAGGTCGTGGTTTCGGCCCAGGACCGGAAGGGGATCGAGCTGCACCCCTCGCAGGTCCCGAAAGCAACGGCGGATCCCCTCCTCGCCGGGAGGATAGCTTTTGCCGTGGAGGCCTACGGCGAAGAGCTGAAAGAGCCGTGCCTCCTGAGGGGACCACCTCAAGACCATTGTGCCGCCTTCATGATGGAGCCACTCTACCTTGGCCGGGTGGCCAGCGCCAAGGACAAGGCCGGTTGCCTTTTCCATGCCAAACCCGAACAATAGAGTTAAGGTGAAGGGAATGGAGGAAGCCCAAAGGCTATACCGAAGTAGCGAGCTCTTCTCGCACTACTTCCTCGAAGAGCGCCTACCAGCCCTTCCGGACTGGCAAGTGCCGGAGGAGGCCAAGCACCTGTACCACAGGCCTCGGAGCGAGCCACCCCATTACTTCTGCAAAGCATAATGTGTAGACAAACAGTAGACGATTGTTTACAATTTGTAGACGGAGGCGGGGAATGCTGAAATCGCTTTTCGGTTCGGAGGCACGAGTAAGGGTGCTGGCCTTGTTCATGCTGCACCCAGCCTCCGAGTTTTACCTGAGAGAGATCGCGCAACGCACGGAACTCCCCGTGCGTGCGGTGGAGAGAACGGTCAAGACCCTCACAGAGATCGGACTCTTGAAGAGGGAAAAACGGGGCAACAACGTGTATTTCTCTGTCAACCGTAATTTTCCCATCTTCCCCGAGCTCAAGGCGATCTTTCTCAAGACAGTTGGGCTCGGTGACCGGTTGCGGGAGGCGCTGGCTGAGAAGGGCGGGATTGAAATCGCCTTCATCTACGGCTCGTACGCCAAAAACCAGGAGACCTTGTCTAGCGATGTGGACCTGTTTCTCGTGGGCTCCATCTCCCCACGGGTGCTTACCTCAATCCTCTC
>MTNI01000127.1 GCA_002011415.1 Candidatus Acetothermia bacterium JdFR-47 | reverse complement strand
CCCCCCTCCCCGATAGCCCTTGTGATTACCGGATGATTACGTTGTCACCCAGCTCGCGCTGGAGCCCATCTACCACGAACTCCACTGCCTCCTCCGGAGTAAGGTCACCGGAGACAACGGCAGCCAGGGCCTCATAGGTGACGGTGGAATAGGGCCCCCAGTACGGGTTGTTGGGCAAGAAGGTCGTGTAGTCAAGCATGTAGAGGGCCTCGCTCAGCAAATGGGACACCTTGTAGAACTTGTACTCCGTCTGATTCTTGAGGATGCCCAGGTGGGTGCTGGCGATCGCGTGGCGGGTGTTGGGGCCGTAATTGGTGACCTTGGCGATCAGGGCAAGCGCCAGGTCTGGATGCTCACACTGGGAGCTGATCATGTACACCAGCGGGTGAGTGAGGGTGTTGGGCTTGCCGCCCTTNTCAGCGGCCGGGATCAGGCCAAAGCCGAAGTGCTCCCACATGTAGTCCTCGCCGCCGAGGTCCTTGAGATAGAGCTCGGCCCACTCGGCCCACTGCCATGTTCCACCGACCCAGAACAGCACCTTCCCACCGCTGACACCAGGATGCCAGGCCTCGGACCAGCCCAAGCCCAGGCAGCCCATCGACCCGTAGTTGTGAGCCGCGTCGTAGAAGAACTTGTAGTACTTGAGGCCGGCTTCCGTGTCGAACACCAGCTTTCCGGTCTCTGGGTCAATGGTTTCACCACCAAAGGCGTAATAGAAGGCAGTGAAGTCAGGACCGTTCTTGGGGCGGGTCCAGAATCCGTTGCCCGGCTCGACGATGCCCTTGTCCACAGCCTCCTTGGCCACCGCCAACATGTCGTAGAGGGTGAACTCCCCGCTCTTGATCTTCTCGGGCAGGGCCGCGATCTCCTCGTCTGTCCAACCAAGCTGCTTCAGCAGGTCCTTGTTCCAGTACAAGGGCCGGGCCTCAGCGTCCTGCGGCACGCCCCAAATCTGCCCTTTGTAACGAGCGCTGTCCCACAACGAGTCGATCACAAGGTTAAAAATGGGGAACTCTTTCAGCATGTCATCCAANGGAATGATGCGACCGGCCTCGGCCTGGGCACCGATATACTCGTGACCGGAAAGCCAAATGTCGTACGCCTCCCCNGCCTGGTAACCAAGCACGAACTCCGTCACGTAGTCGCCCCAGCCGATGTTGTCCTGGATAATCTCAACCTTAACTCGCCTGGGATCACCCGCTGCCTCAAGATCGGCATTCAGCTCCTCTGCCGCCAGAATGAAGTTGTTGCCCCGCCAGTTCTCCATCGGCGGCTTTGCCCGGCACCGGACAGTAATCGTTATGACCTGCTCGTCATCCTGCGCCAAGGCGACAAAGCCGCTCGCTACGAAACATCCAAGTAGTATTAGCAAAAGCCAACGCCTCATGACTGCACCTCCTTAATTCGATACAGAGAAACAAACATCCGGTGAGCTACCGAGCCGCCCGTGTAAGTTCGTCCTGTGATCACCCCCTTGTACTGGCAGGTATCACCCACACATTGCTTAAACTTTGCAAAGGATGTGAAGGAACGCCCATNGACCCAGCACATCTGTATTCTAAGCATTTCCCCTCCCCGAGGCAAGGGACCGTAGCTCGCGGCCACCCGGCAAAGCGGGCTTCAGGATACGCCGGGCCCGATCAGGGGTATTCGTACACACACCGTAAACCTCTTTAATCGTGGCTATTTGCCTGAGAACGCGTGGCCGCTCTTCGTGCCACAAGATCAATTTCAGCCCGGCTTCATGTACTCGACGCAAAAAGGTGGGGGTGATGAACTTAAGGGGATCGCTAAAGCGCTCCCAGCAAGGGTGAACGAAGTCGACCCCTTGAGCAGTAGCTGACAACGTTGTTTGCTCGTCCACATCTCGAACGAGGAGGGAAGTGGCTACCCGCGGATTGAACTGCCGAATTTGCCTCAACACCTCGACATTAGCGGAACCAACTATCGCCTCCTCCTCTATCCCTTTAAGCGAGTGGGCCACCCCCTTGACGGCCTGTGGATCCTTTATCTCCACGTAAAAAGTGGCCCGCCCCCGCAAGAGATCCAGGGCTTCGTCAAACGTGAGAAGCGGCTCCCCATTACGGAGCTTTACGTCCTTGAGNTCCTCCCAACAGAGCTGTGAGATTTGACCCTGCCCAGTGGTNGTACGATTCAAAGAGGAATCGTGCAGAACGATTAGCTTTCCATCCCGAGANGTGCGCACATCGATCTCTACTCGATCAGCCCCCAGCCGCCACGCAAGCTCGAGAGCCTCACGGCTGTTCTCCAGTGCGTATCCCGAAGCACCGCGATGTGCGATGATCTCCATAAAGCGTCCCCGCAGCTTNGTGCAAACGGTTGAACGCAATATAGCACCGAAAGATCAGGGTGTCAAGAGGGAGGNGCGGTAGTGCGGCGGATCACCAGCCGCGGCTCGAGCAACCGATGCAACATCCTCAACCGTTGCCCCTCTATGACGGAGAGCAGCCACTCGGCAGCGATGCGCCCCATCTCGAAGGAAGGTTGAGCCACGGTAGTAAGCTCTATGCGGGGCAGAGCAGCGTAGGAAATGTTGTCGTATCCCACCAGGGAAAGGTCATCGGGGACGTGGATCCCCAGCTCCTCTGCCGCTTGCAGCACCCCCAGGGCAGTGACGTCGTTGGCGGCGAAAACCGCGGTCGGGCGAGACTTCCGGGACAACATCCGCAACCCAGCTGCGTAGCCTGCGGCCTGGGTGAAATCGGAGAATACGACCCACGATTTCCGTATNGGAAGTCGATATTCTTTCAAAACTTCTTGGAAGGCCTCCAGTCGATCCACGCAGGACTGAACATCGGCCGGCCCCCCGATGAAACCGATCCGCCGATGCCCCAGCTTTACCAAGTGCTCGACAGCCAGCCTTCCCCCAAGGCGATCGTCCACCCCCACGTAGGGGGCCCGTACCATCCGCGACCGGCGCGAGACAAGCACAAACGGCGTTTTGGACCGGGCCAAGGCCCGCAGGTAAGGGTCCTCTGCAGTTACCGTGGTAAGTATGAGCCCATCCACCCGCTTGCGCCTGAGGAGCCTTATATAGCTCCGCTCCCGCTCCGGACTACCTTCGGTGTTACAGAGCACGACCCCGTAGCCGCGGGCATGAGCCACCTCTCCGACCCCCCGAGTGAGCTCGGCGAAAAAAGGGTTGGTTATATCTGGCACTACAAGGCCTACGGCGCCAGAGGAGCCCATAACTAGGCCTCGAGCAAGCTCGTTTCGCTCATAGCCCAGCGCCTCAGCTATGCGTCGGATACGGGCCTTGGTCTCCTCCCGGATGAGGGGGGAGTCGTTCAGGGCTCGGGAGACGGTGGACGGGGATACCCCAGCTGCCCGTGCCACATCCTTGATCGTAACCATAACCAAGGTTTTTTACTTCAAAAGTTTGCACTATGCAACCTTGAAATTACCAAAACCTACCCAGGAAAGCGAAAAACCGTCAAGGCAGGCTGCCTCTCGGGCAACCCGGCAGTTTGAGCNAGGGTGACCTCGGCAGCACGCCGAAACTGGCCATGGACCGACGTACACACCGAAGTAGCCAATCCGAAACGCTTTGGGTACAACTGAGCGCGGAGGTGGAACATGCCCGGTATCGAAATACGTCCCGGGATCTATTGGGTAGGGGTGAACGACCGCGCCACCGACCTGTTCGAGGGGCTGTGGCCTCTGCCTTACGGGGTCAGCTACAACGCGTACCTCGTGGTGGGGGAAAAGACGGCCCTCATCGACTCCGTCAAGGAGGGTTTCGCAGAGGAACTTCTGAACAACGTGGCCCAGGTTCTCAATCCCAGCAAGATCGATTTCCTCGTGGTGAACCACATGGAGCCTGATCACTCNGGAGCCCTCCCCCTCCTGCGCCGGCTGGCTCCGGAGGCCAAGATCCTGGCGACAGGCCCGGCCGTTCCCATGCTCGCCCGGTTCTACGGGATCGAAACCGGGGTCGAAACGGTGAAAGACGGCGAGGAACTGGACCTGGGCGGGAAACGGCTCCGCTTCTTCCACATCCCNTTCGTCCATTGGCCGGAGACCATGGCCACGTTCGAGGAAACGGAACGGGTGCTCTTCTCGTGCGACGCCTTCGGGGGCTTCCATGCCCTGGACGGGGCGCTGTTCGACGACCAAGTGGACATCTCTGAATACGAAGACGAGATCCTCCGCTATTTCTCGAACATCGTGGGCATGCACACCCGCCCCGTACTAAAGGCGATCGAAAAACTGAAGGCTCTCCCGATTCAAGTTATCGCTCCCTCCCACGGGCTCATCTGGCGCCGAGATCCTGGGTACATAGTGAACCTCTACGCCCGCTGGGCCAGCATGGAAGGGGAACCCGGCGTCACCCTGATCTATAGCTCCATGTACAGACATACGCGGAGCATGGCGGAGGCAGTGGCCCGCGGGGTGAGAGGCGCAGGGACGCCGGTGAAGGTACTCGACGCCTCGCGAGTCCACGTGAGCTTCCTCATCCGGGAGGCCTGGAAGCGAAAGGGACTGATCCTGGGGACCCCCACCTACGACGCGGGGGTATTCCCTCCCCTGGAGCAACTGATCAGGCTGCTTGAACGCAAGCGGCTCAAGGGGCGGGTGGTCGGCTGTTTCGGCTCCTACGGTTGGCAGGGAGGGGCACTCAGAAAGCTTGTGGAGAAGGTCGAGTCCTTGGGTTGGGAAGTGATAGAGCAGGTTGGCTTCCAGGGCTCCCCCACCCTCGAGGACTTGGCTGCCGGCGAGGCCCTGGGGGAATCCATAGCGAAGCGGGTCAAGCAAGGTGGCTGACCTCCTCCAAAAGGTGGTATGTTGGTCTTGGGGTGCATCATGAAAGATCGATCCCTGGAGNGGATACGGAATGCCCTGGCCGGAGATGCCCCGCTGCAAGGGGTAGTGGACGCCTTGGCCGAACTACCCCACTACGACTGGGTCGGGATCTACCTGGTTAAGGGGAGGGAGCTTGTGTTAGGCCCTTGGCGAGGGGCCAAGGCCACGGAGCACGTGCGTATCCCCATCGGCCAAGGAATCTGCGGGGCAGCGGCNGCCACCGGGCGCACCGAGGTGGTGGCCGACGTGACATCAGATCCCAGATACCTCGCCTGTTTTCCCACTACCCGGTCGGAGATCGTGGTCCCCATCGTCGATGGGGACGAAGTGCTCGGGGAGATCGACATCGACTCGAATACCCCGGCGGCTTTTGGGGACGAGGACCGCCGCTTTTTAGAGGAAGTGGCGCGGCTCCTTGTGCCACACTTACGGGAGGGAGTATGAACTGGCGACGCAAAGTGGAGCGGGAGTACCTGGAGGCGGATCAGGAATTCGTGGAACAGGTTCTGCCGGTGGGGTCGGTGGACCTGTCCTCGTTCGGGCTGATAGCTGACGCCACCCAGTACCTGCTTGTGGAAGAGGCNGGAGAAGTGCACATCCGGCCCGAGATCGCTTCCCTGAAGGAGGTAGTGGCCTCCCTCGCCCGGGGCGGCACGGCCGTGAGCCAGAAGGACGCCGAGGCTGCGGTGCTGAAGTTCGCCGCGCTGTGGGAGAAAAAGATCCGCGCCCGGGGGAAGTGGGAGGAGTTGGTCCGAGCCGCCCGGGAGGCAGGCGAGATCAAGCCCCCACCCGAGCGGAAGCGCCGCCTTTTCTGGCGCCGCTCCTAGGATGCCCCAGATCTCCCTGAGGAACATAGTCAAACGGTTCGGAAACCAGCTCGTCATCGCACGCCTGTCAGCGGAGATAGAAAACCAAGAGCTGTTCGTGGTGGTGGGCCCTACGGGCTGCGGTAAAACCACCCTGCTCCGGCTCGTCGCCGGGCTCCTCAGACCGGACAGCGGGGAGATCCTGTTCGATGGGGTACAGATGAACGAGGTGCCCCCGCAAGCGCGAGGCGTGCGCATGGTCTTCCAAGGTCAGGACTACGCTCTGTTCCCACACCTCGCTATCTACCAAGAACGACACTGGTCGAATCTCTCGTTCCCGCTCCGGCTGCGGGGCAAGGCCTGGGACGCGATCAGGGAACGAGTGGACAAGGTGACAAGGCGCATGGGCATAAGGAGTGAGCTCTTCCCCCGGCGACCACGTGATCTCTCAGAAGGGCAAAAGCAACGCGTGGCCCTGGGGAAAGCAGTGGTCCTTCCCCCCAAGGTCCTGCTCCTGGACGAGCCCTTGGTGCACCTAGATCCTCCCGCGCGGGCCAGGGCACGGGTGGAAGTCCGGCGGCTACACGAGGAGCTCGGCACCACCACCATTTATGTGNCCCACGACCTNGCCGAGGCGTTTCTCCTTGCCGACCGGGTAGCGGTGATGCAGGACGGGCGCTTCATCCAAGTGGGCACACCACAAGAGATCAAGAGACGTCCCGCGAGCGCGTTCGTCGCCGAGTTCGTCGAGAGCTACCGGGAAACCCTCCGCCGTGCCTTTTCCGAGTGACCCCTCACTGCCTCACTCGTTGTGAGGGATCTTGAGGGTGCTGCCGCCGATGAACTCGCGGACTAGGTGATCACCAGGGATCAGGGNGTGATCCTGCGTCTCCCAGATGGTGAGGCCTGCAATNGAGCGGAATAGCTCCGAGATCCGGCGGTAGCGGATGCGGGCGTCGAGGAACGAGTTGTAGGGAGCGAGCTCCTCAGGCCGGGGCCAGATGCCGTCCGGCACGAAGTACGGCTTGAGCACCGGTAGGTCAAACGGCATTCCCCCGTTCACCAGGTGATCCGCCAGGCCCATGAGCGGGATGATGGAGAACAGCTCCCCGGCCCGCACGTAATGCCAATGGAGGAGGGTCTGCAGGGGCGGGTGGTTACGGTGCTGGGCGTCCCTGAGCATCCGCCTGAGAAGCCGAACGTCCGTGAACTGGGTGAGCCGCTCGCTGGTCCCGTCCCCCTCATAGAGCATGTTCGCCGCCTCAATATAGAGCCGGAACATGCACTCACGTGGGATTCCCGCGGTAAGCGGGGGATAGAAGCCGTGCAGGCAATCGAGAAGCAGGATTTGATCCTTCCTCAAACGAACGGGCTTCGTGCCCACGTGGCAGCCTTCCTTGAAGCTGTAGATGGGTTTCTCAATCGTCTCCCCGGCGAGGAGCGCCTTGAGATGTCGATTGATGGTCTGGATGTCCAGCGCCTCCGGGGTCTCGAAGTTTCGGTCGTTGAGCCAGTCCGTGGGGTGCTCCACCACCGGCCAGAAGTAGTCGTCGAGGTTGAGCATGAGGAACGAGAGCCCCTCCCGCGAAAGCCTCTGGGTGAGCTTCACCGTGGTCGTGGTCTTGCCAGAGGAGGAGGGGCCGGAGATCCAGATCATCCTGATCTCGTCCCCGCCCTCGATCCGGGCCAGGACCTTCTTCGCCGCCTCATCCAGCGATCGCTCATAGACCTCGGTGGCCGCCTCCACCAGCTCCTGAAGGCGCCCCGAGCGCACGATCTCGTTTAAGCCCTCGACCGTATCGCAGCCGTGAGCACGGTTCCAAGCCAGGATCTCCTCGTGCCAGCGGGTGGGGTAGCCATTGCCCACGAACTGGTCCATGGTGAGCTCGCCGGCCCGCACCCAGTACTTGCCCCATCGCCAGCACTCGTAGGCATCGGCCACGGTGACGAACCCAAAACTCCTCAGCACGTGGATCACGGTGTCTTGGATCTCCTCGATGGTGGGCGGGAAGTTGGCGATCCAGTGGCGGGGGTCCCGATTTAAGGTGGCCACCACGATGTCGGAGAGGAACTCCGCCAGGTGCTCGTCGTCTCCGCAGGCCTGAAACAGGCGGTCGTTCACCCCCGGGAGGTGGTCCAGGGAAAAGCCACCCACGGAGCGCGCCGCCCGCAGGATGGCATGGACAATCCGTCCCTGGTCAAAGGGGACAAGGGACCGGTCTCGTTTTTGCACCTTACGGATCCTGTTCTGAACGGCCACGACGCCATTATAGCAAGATTTGCGGATGAAAAACCAAGAACCAGCAAGGCTACTTGCTTCTGGCCACGAGGACCGCGCCGGATAGAATGGGACATCGCTAGGGGACGTTGGATGAAAGCGAGACGGCTCGGCTCACGGCCTCCGCCTCCTACAAAGAGCCCGGAAGGGAGGAGAAGGTGAAAGAGCAGGTGTGGCAGAAGATCGATGAGCTCGGGGAAAGGTTGTGGGAGCTGGCGCTCAAGATCCATGACAATCCGGAACTCGCCTTTGAGGAGCACAAGGCGGCCCGGTGGCTGGCCGAGGCCCTGGAGGAAGGAGGTTTCAAGGTAGAGCTCCCTTATCGGGGCCTTGATACTGCGTTTCGGGCCGAACACCCGGCGGCTGCCGAGGGGCCGGCCATCGCCATCCTTGCCGAGTACGACGCCCTGCCCGAGCTCGGCCACGCCTGCGGCCACAATCTGATCGCCACCATCGCGGTGGGAGCGGCCCTGGGCCTGGCCCCGTTCAAGGCAGATCTCCCAGGGAAGCTGATCGTCCTCGGCACCCCAGCTGAGGAAGGGGGGGCGGGGAAGATCCTCCTCATCCAGGCCGGCGCCTTCCGCGACGTCGATGTGGCCATGATGGTCCACCCCGCCGACCGGACCTTAGTGGAGCGGGGGTCCCTGGCCATCACCGAGGTGGAGATCCAGTTCCAGGGCAAGGCGGCCCACGCCTCCTCCGAGCCCGAGAAAGGCATCAACGCCCTGGACGCGGTGATCCAGACCTTCAACGCCCTGAACGCCCTCCGCCAGCACATAAAGGACGGGGCGCGGATCCACGGGATCATCACCGACGGGGGGAAGAAGCCCAACATCGTCCCCGAGCACGCCGCCGCCCTGTTTTACGTGCGCGCCGCGGACAACGCCTACCGGGACGANCTGGTGGAGAAGCTCCGCCGCTGCGCGGAGGGGGCGGCCCTGGCCACCGGGGCGGAGCTTACGTTCAAAAAGGTGGGACACGAGTACAAGGCCATGCGCCCCAACCATCACTTGGCCCAGGCCTTCCGGCGGAACATCGAGGCCTTAGGCTATCCTGTGGAAGAGCCGAAAGGTGGAATGGGCTCTACCGACATGGGGGACGTGTCCTGGGAGGTGCCGGCCATCCACCCCTACATCAGGATCACTGANGGAGATGTGCCCGGACACTCCCGGGAGTTCGCCCAAGCCGCCCGGTCCGAGCGGGCAAAGGCGGCGCTGCTGGCCGCGGCCAAGGCGGTGGCTGCCACCTG
>MTNI01000168.1 GCA_002011415.1 Candidatus Acetothermia bacterium JdFR-47 | reverse complement strand
CCCCTCTTTTTTAGCCCTTGCAGGCTTTTTCCCTACTTCCCTACTTCCACGATCCACACGGAGCGGACAGCGCAGTCCTTGATGGTCCACAGCTCGATGGCGCCGGTGGCGACGTCTCCGTTCTCGTCCCAGGTGATCGGGCCGGAGACGCCCTGGTAGTTGATGTCCTGGCCCTGTGCGGCCGCCTGCAAGGCTTCGGCGAGCTGTCCGTAGGTGTATTCCACTCCGGGCGGGTTGGCCACCTCCCGCAGCTTGGCTTGGATGGCAGGCCCGGAGGCCTCACCTGCGGCCTGGATGGCCAGGGCGATCAGGATCACTGCGTCGTAGGCCTCGGCCCGGAAGGGGATCCCCGAGGCCCCGAACTTGGCGGTGTAGTCCCGCTCGAAATCAGCCCTGGCAGCCACCTCCAGGGCGCCCGGAGCCGTTCCGAAGGACCCTTCCAGGTACTGCTCGTCGCANGCCCCGTCCGCCGGGCACGCCGGTCCAGGGGAAACGCCTTCTCCCTTCATCCCGTCCGGGAAGATGAACTCCCCTTCGAACCCCAGTTCCAAGGCCTCGATGATCATCTTGTTTCCGTCAACCGGGTAGCCGATCAAGTTGATGGCGTCGGGCTGGCCTCGCAGGGCTTGCTCGACTTCACCCCTGTAAGAGGGCTTGTTCTCCTCGTAGGGGATCATCGCCACTACTTTGTGTTCCTCGTCCTCGAAGTTGTCCTTGAACACGTTGGCTAGACCCTTTCCGTACGCGTTGTTCACGTAGATGATGGAGATCTTCTTGTAGCCNAGGTTGCGAGCGAGCTGGGCCTGCACCACACCCTGCAGTGCGTCCGAGACACAGGTTCGGAACACGTAGTCGTCGTCCTCCAGCTCGGTGATCGCTGGTGAGGTAGAGGAGGGGGAAATCTGGGGGATGTGCGCTGGCGCGGTCACGCTGGAGACGGCCAAGGTNACGCCGCTGGAGAGGGCGCCTATGATGGCGACTACGCCGTCGATCTGGATCAGCTTGGCCGCCGCATCCCGTCCGACGTCGGGAGAAGTGGCCGTGTCCTTGATCACTAGCTCCAAGGGGCGTCCCAGGACCCCGCCCAAGGCATTGATCTGGTCAACCGCTAGCTGGGCGCCGTTGGCGATCGCAGGACCATATGGTGCTAGTGGCCCCGTGAGGGGGAACAACCCGCCGATCTTGATCGGCTCCTGCGAGAACCCCAGTGCCCCAATACTCAACACCGCCACCGCCACTGCAATCCACCTGCGCATCGACCCTCCTTAAAAAACAAATCGGAGCCTTTGGCTCCGAGATCACACCGCTCCGCCACAGAAAGGGGGAGCGGCGACCTACATAAGAACGAAGATGACTAGCGTGCTAGCCTGCCGAACCACCACCTCCTTCCGCAACGTGTTCTTCCCCATNGCGTCACTAGCTAATTAGGAAAAAAATGGCCCTTTGTCAAGGGGGTCAGTCGAGGCCCACCCGGGTCCTGGCCTCCCCAAGCACCTCCCGGGCGATCTTCCTGGCTCTGTCCGCCCCGGCGGCCAACACCTCGTCGATATCTCCCCGGGCGGCGAGCTCCGCCCGTCGCTCCCGAATGGGGGCCAAGGTCTTCATCAGGTGCTCGTACAGCATTTCCTTCAGGTGTTTGTAGAGGAGCTTTCCCTCGCTATGTTCCCGGCGCAGTTCCTCCACCACCTCCTGGGGGGCGACGAGCTCCAGGATCGTAAACAGGTTCGCGACGCCGGGGGACATCTCCTGGCCGGGCTTGAGGCCGATATCTGTGACCGCAGACCGGATCTTCTTCCGGATCGAATCCTCGGGTTCCATGAGCCCCACGTAGTGCTCTGGCCCGTAGGACTTGCTCATCTTGCGGGACGGATCTGCCAGGGACATGATGCGGGCCCCTTTCCCGAGGATGGGTTGTGGTTCGGGGAACAGCTCTCCGAACCGGTAGTTGAACCTGCGGGCAATGCGTCGTGATAGCTCCAGGTGCTGAAGCTGGTCCTCCCCTACAGGCACGTGGTCGGCGAGGTACAGNAGGATGTCCGCCGCCTGGAGCACCGGGTAGTAGAATAGGCCTCCATTTACGAACTCCCGCTCGGCGGCCTTCTGCTTGAACTGGGTCATGCGGGTGAGATCCCCGTAGGAGGTGACACAGCCCAGAATCCAGCACAATTCGGTGTGCTCTGGCACGTCGGATTGCACAAACAATATCGTGCGCTCNGGGTCGATGCCGCAGGCGATGAGGTCCAGGGCGAGCTCGCGGCGGGCGCGGCGGAGCTCGTCGGGCTTAGTGTCCTCATTGGTGAGGGCATGGTAATCCACGATGCAGTAGATGCACTCGTTCCCTTCCTGGAGATCGACCCACTGACGGATGGCTCCGAAGTAGTTGCCGAGGTGTAGCACCCCGGTCGGCTGGATCCCGGAGAAGATGCGCATCGGTCACCTCCTTGCTGAGGCAGTATAGGGATCGGGGGAGGCGCCCTCAAGCTCGGTATCCGGAGGGGATTTTGCGCAAGGGAGCCGCGACGGCTATAGTGTAGCAGGGTCATGCCAAATCCCCTTGACGTGGTTATCTTGGCCGCTGGGAAGGGAACCAGGATGCGGTCACGCATCCCCAAGGTCCTTCACCCCCTGACCGGGCTCCCCTTGTTAGAACATGTCCTCCGCACCGCAGCGTCTCTGTCCCCCGCTAGCCTCGTGGTGGTGGTGGGGCATGGTGCCGACGCGGTGCGGGCTGCCTTTCGGGATCGCGGGCTTGTGTTCGTAGACCAAGGAGAGCCCTTGGGCACCGGCCATGCCCTCCTTTCCGCCCGCGAGGCAGTGGCTGCTCCCCGCCTCCTCGTCCTCCCCGGGGACGTGCCCTTGGTTCCGCAGGAGGCCCTCGCGGCGCTGATCGATTTCCACGAGAGGGGAGGACTCATGCTTTCCTTCCTGTCCATGGAGCTTTCCGACCCCGGGAGGTACGGCCGTGTGGTGCGCGAGGACGGGCGAGTGGTCCGCATCGTGGAGGCGAAGGACGCTTCCCCCGAGGAGCTTGCGATCCGCGAGGTCAACTCGGGGATTTGGTGCCTGGAGAACACGCCCGAGCTTTGGGGGGCCCTCATGGGGCTTTCCGCCCGAAACGCCCAGGGCGAGTATTACCTCACCGACCTCGTCGCTGTCTTCGCGCAGGAAGGTCGGGTCGATGCCCTTCTTTGGCCTGCTTCTGATGATCTCTTAGGGGTGAACGACCGGGTGGACCTCGCCCGGGCCGAGGCCATGCTGCGAGAAAGGATCCTCCACCGCCTCATGCGGGAAGGGGTCACTGTGGTGAACCCGGCCGCGGTCTACATCTCCCCGGACGTGGAGGTGGGCCAGGATGCTGTCATCTACCCCGGCACCCACCTTCTGGGGAGGACGGTGGTAGGCGAGGGGTGTGAGATTGGCCCCGGGGCTTACCTCATCGACTCTCAAGTGGAGGCGGGGGCCAGGGTCTGGTTCTCGGTGCTCGAGGGGGCGTATGTTGGAAAGGAAGCCAAGATTGGGCCCTTCGCGCACCTCAGGCCAGGGGCCCATATCGGAGCTCGGGCCCGGGTGGGGAACTTTGTGGAGGTGAAGAACGCGACACTCGGGGAGGGGGTCAAGGCGGGCCACCTCGCCTACATCGGCGATGCCGAGGTGGGGGCGCATGCGAACATCGGTGCCGGGGCCATCACCTGCAACTACGACGGCGTTCGCAAGCACCGCACCGAGATAGGCCCAGGGGCGTTCATCGGGAGCAATGCGGCCTTGGTGGCACCGGTGAGGATCGGGGAGGGGGCCTACGTGGGAGCCGGTTCCGTGATCACAGAGGACGTACCTCCATATGCCCTCGCCCTCGAGCGCGGCGAGCAGAGGATCAAGCCCGAGTGGGCCAAAAAGAGGGGGGAGAGGTGAACGAGAACCTGAGGCTTCTTTCGGGGGGGGCCAACCTCGCTTTGGCCCAGCGGGTGGCCGAGCTGTTGGACGTTTCGCTGTGCCAGGCCGACGCGGATGCCCTCACCCCGGGGCGGTTCCCGGACGGTGAGGTGCGGGTTGAGATCCAGCAGACGGTGCGGGGCAAGGAGGTGTTCGTCGTTCAGCCCACCTCACCCCCGGTGAACGACCACCTCATAGAACTCCTCCTCATGATCGACGCCCTGCGGAGGGCCTCCGCCAACATGATCTGCGCTGTCATCCCCTACTTCGGCTATGCCCGTCAAGACCGCAAGAAGAAGGGGCGCGTGCCCATCTCCGCGCGGCTGGTGGCGAACCTCCTTGAGACGGCCGGGGTGGACCGGGTGCTCACGGTAGAGCTGCACGCCGGCCAGATCCAGGGGTTCTTCGACGTGCCCGTGGACCACCTCAGGACCGACGCCCTGTTCGCCGAGCACATCAGGGAGCACCACTCCGACTGGCTTTCGAACCTAGTTGTCGTGTCCCCGGACATCGGCGGGGTGTGGCGCGCCAGGCGGGTGGCTAAGGAACTGGAAAAGCCCCTGGCCATTGTGGAGAAGCACCGGCGGAGCTCTAAGGAAGAAGAGCCGGAAGTATACAACGTCATCGGGGACGTGGCCGGGCATGACGTGCTACTGGTGGACGACATCCTCGCCACGGGGAGGACGCTGTGTCTTGCCGCCGAGCGTCTCCGGGCGGAGGGAGCAAAGGACATATTCGCCGCCTGTACACATGGCCTCTTCACTGGCGAGGCTTTGTCCCTGATTGAGGAGGCGCCCTTGCGGAAGGTGCTTGTAACCGATACTATCGCCCACCGCGCCGAGGTCACAGGACACCCAAAGGTGGAAATCGTCTCGGTGGCCAAGCTGTTGGCCGACGCGATCCAAAGGATCTTTAGTAGAAAGTCCGTGAGCGATCTGCTCGTGAGAAGCTAGGAGGTTCGCCCATGATGGTGAAAGCCAAACCACGTTCCCTCGAGATCAAGGCCAAGCGGCTCCGCCGTGAGGGCCTCGTGCCGGCGGTGATCTACGGTCCTCATGTGGAGCCGATCCATGTGGCTGTTCCCGAGGCTGAGCTCGAAGACCTGTTCAGGCACGTCACCCGGTCCACAATCGTGGAGGTCCAGGTGGAGGGAGGCGAGACGTACCACGTATTCCTCAAGGACATCCAGGTGGATCCGATCACCGAGCGATTTCTGCACGTCGACTTCTATGTGCCCGAGCCGGGTCGCATGCTCACCATCCCCGTGCCGGTCAAGCTCGTGGGCACCGCCCGCGGGATGAAAGAGGGCGGGATCCTGGAGCACGTGCACGAGTACATCGAGGTGGAGGGCCTGCCCCACAAGATCCCCCCGTACTTCGAGATCGACGTCTCCGACCTTGGCTTGGATGAGTCCATCCTGGTGGGCGACCTCCCTTGGGATGACGAGCTGCGTCCCATTCCACCGCTCGATGACCCCATCGTAACCGTGCTTGCCCCCCGGGTGGTGACGATCGAGGCCGCTGCCGAGGAGGAAGCCGCCGCTGAGGAGGCTGCCGCCGCTGCCGAGGCCGAGGAAGCTGAGGCTGCGGAGGGTGAGGCCGAGGGTTGAGGGCAGTCGTCGGCCTTGGGAACCCCGGCCCGGAGTACGCCCCTACCCGGCATAACGCAGGCTTTTGGGTACTGGAGCGCCTCCTCGGCCGTGGGGGATGGACGCGGCGACGTTATCCGTGGGGGGAGATCTACCTGCGTGGGGAGGCCATCCTCCTCCGTCCGCTTACCTATATGAACCGCAGCGGCGAGGCGGTGGCAGCGCTGCGGGAGCTCTTTCCCATAGCGGTTGAGGACCTCCTCGTCGTGTACGACGACGTGGATCTTCCGGTGGGGGAGGTGCGGCTGCGACCTAGAGGCGGGCCGGGGACCCATCGGGGGATGCGTTCGGTCCTCGCGGCCTTGGGGACGGAGGCCGTTCCCAGGTTGCGAGTGGGGATCGGCTTTCCCCCACCGGAGGTCGAGCTCTCCCAGTACGTGCTCTCGCCGCCCCCTCCCGAGGAGGTGCCGGTCCTTTCCTCCGCCGCCGATCGGGCCGCGGAGCTGGCTTGGGAGTTCCTCCAGGGGGGTCTTCAAGCCGCCTTGGACGTCTACGCACGCGCCCGCAAACAGGGCCGAGTATAATTTCGCCGGAGGCAGATCAGACACATGTACGAAAAGTTTTCCAAAGATTCCATGAAGCTTCTTGCCGCCTCTCAGGAGGAGGCGGGCGAATGGCGGCACCGCTACGTGGGGACCGAGCACTTGCTCCTGGCGGCCCTGAGGCTTGAAGGGTCGCGGGTTTACAAGTTCCTGCTTGAAAACGGGCTTACCTACGAGCGGGTGGCCCGCATTGTGGAGCGCCAGAAGGGCAAGGGGAAGCTGCACCTCCCGCCGGACGAGCTCGAGCCCACCCAAAGGTTGCGCCGGGTGATGAAGCTCTCCTACGAGGAAGCCCGGAGGGTGGGGTCTGATGCCATCGAGCCCGAGCACCTCATCCTGGCCGTCCTCAGGGAGGGGGAGTGCACCGCGGCCGAGATCCTCAGGGCCCACGGGGTCGACCTTCGCTCCGCCCGNGCNTANTTCTCCCCCCGTCGGGGCGGGATCCGGGTACGCGCCGCTCGGCAATCGCGCCTCCCCGGGGAGCTAGGCGAGTTCGGACGGAACCTGGTAGAGGAGGCCGAGGCCGGGCTCNTGGACCCGGTGATCGGCCGCGAAAAGGAGATGGAGCGGCTCATCCAGATCCTCTGTCGGCGCAAGAAGAACAACCCCGCCCTGATCGGTGAGTCCGGGGTGGGCAAGACCGCCATTGTGGAGGGCCTGGCCCAGAGGATCGCCTCCGGGGACGTGCCCTTGGCCCTGGCGGACAAGGAGATCGTGGAGCTCGATATGGCCGGGATCGTGGCCGGCACCAAGTACCGGGGCGAGTTCGAGCAGCGCCTGAAGAACATCCTCAACCACGTCATGGCCGCCGACAACATCATCTTGTTCATCGACGAGCTCCAGACCGTGGTGGGCGCCGGCGGCGCCGAGGGGGCGATAGACGCCTCCGCCATCCTGAAGCCCCCCTTGGCCTCCGGGGCCATCCAGTGCATTGGCACCGCCACTCCGGACGACTACCGCAAATCCATCGAGAAGGACCCAGCTCTAAAGCGCCGGTTCAAGACTGTGTACGTGGAGGAGCCCTCGGTGGACGACACCGTGAAGATCCTGAAGGGCCTCCGGCACCGCTACGAGCAGCACCACGGGGTGCAGATTACCGATGAGGCCCTGTGGCAGGCGGCGCGCCTGGCGGACCGCTACATCACCGACCAATTCCTCCCGGACAAGGCCATCGACCTCATTGACGAGACCGCAGCCAAGGTGCGGCTTGCCGCCACCGAGCTTCCTCAGGAGGCGAGGAAGCTGGTGGAGGAGATCTCGGCCCTGGAGGAGGAAGAGGAGGAGGCCGTCGCCCACCAGAACTACGAGCTTGCGGCCAAACTCCGGGATCGCAGGAGCGCCCTCATCGAGGAGCTCAAGGCGTTCGAGGACGAGTTCGAAGGGGAGACCGAGCGTCCCGTGGTCACGGGGGAGCACATCGCGGCCACGGTGTCCGCCTGGACCGGGATCCCCATCAGTCACCTCAAGGAGGAGGACGCCGCACGCCTTATGCACATGGAGGAGAAGATCCACGAGCGGCTGGTGGGCCAAGAGGAGGCGGTGAAGTCGGTCTGCCGGGCCATCCGCCGGGCGTACGCCGGGATCAAGGACCCCCGCCGCCCCATCGGCTCGTTCCTGTTCCTGGGGCCCACCGGGGTGGGGAAGACCGAACTCGCCCGAACGCTTGCCGGGTTCCTGTTCGGGGACGAGGACGCCCTGATCCGGATCGACATGTCCGAGTACATGGAGCGGTTCTCCGTGTCCCGGCTCATCGGCGCCCCGCCGGGATACGTGGGCTACGAGGAAGCGGGGGAGCTCACCGAGGCGGTGCGCCGCCGGCCTTACTCGGTGATCCTGTTCGACGAGATCGAGAAGGCTCACCGGGACGTGTTCAACATCCTGCTCCAGGTGATGGACGACGGCATTCTCACCGACTCCCAGGGCCGCAAGGTGGACTTCCGCAACACCGTCCTCATTATGACCTCCAACGTGGGCGGGAAGCTCATCACCGACCGCACTGCTCTGGGCTTTGGCTCCGAGAACGTGGAGTCGGAGGAAACCTACAAGGAGATGAAATCGCGGGTGATGGGGGAGGTGCGGAAGCTCTTCTCCCCCGAGTTCCTTAACCGCCTGGACGACATCATCGTGTTCCACTCCCTCACCAAGGATCAGGTGGGGGAGATCGCCGAGCTTCTCCTGGGGAGGTTGAGGGGGCGCCTGCGGGAGGAGCACGACATCGAGCTCGTGCTGGAGGAGTCGGCCAGAGAGCTGCTCATCGAGCGGGGGTACGATCCNAAATACGGTGCCCGTCCCNTGCGCCGCACCATCGAGCGCCTGATCGAGGACCCCATTTCCGAGCGGATCCTCACCGGGGAGTTCCCGCCTGGGTGCACAATCGTGGTGGAGGCGAAGGACGGCGAGATGCACTTCAGAAAGGAATAAATGCCCTACCGATGCCGGGAATGCGGCTACCAGTCCCCTAAGTGGCTCGGCCGCTGTCCCCGGTGCGGTACCTGGGAGAGCTTTCAGGAGATCACCGAAGAGCCGCGGGGCGAGGAGTCGGGGTCGGGCTGGATCGGGGCCCGACCCCAATCCCTTCCCGAGGTGGAGAAGGGGCCCCGAGAGCGGCTGTCCACGGGCCTCTCCGAGGTGGACCGCTTGCTCGGGGGCGGGCTCATCCCGGGCTCGGTGATCCTGTTCGGGGGGGAGCCTGGGATCGGTAAGTCCACGCTTCTTCTCCAGGTGGCCGGAGAGCTCGCCGCCCGCTACGGGCGAGTGCTCTATGTCTCCGGGGAGGAGGCCCCGGCCCAGGTAAAGCTCCGGGCCGAGCGTCTGGGGATCGACGAGCCGAACCTGTACCTCCTTTCCGAGCAGCACCTCCTCCGGATCGTGGAAGCGGTCAAGGAACTTCAGCCGGTCGCCCTGGTGNTGGATTCCCTCCAGACCATGCTGGCCCGTCCCGACGGCGGCGACATCGGCAGCGTGGGGCAGGTGCGGGAGTCGGCGGCACAGCTCGCCCGCCTGGCCAAGGGCCTGTCCATGATCTGCTTCCTCGTCTCCCACATCACGAAGGGGGGCGAGTTCGCCGGTCCCAAGACGGTGGAGCACCTGGTGGACGTAGCCGTGTACCTGGAGGGGACGCGGGAGGGTGACCTCCGGCTNCTCAGGTCCGTGAAGAACCGGTTCGGNTCCACCAACGAGGTGGCGGTGTTCCAAATGGGGGAACGGGGTCTCACCGAGGTGGCGAATCCCTCCACCTTCTTCGTGCCTCGAGACCGGGCCGGGAGGCC
>MTNI01000184.1 GCA_002011415.1 Candidatus Acetothermia bacterium JdFR-47 | reverse complement strand
CAAGGACAAGGACTACCTCCCGGACACGAACTACGGCCTCAACTACCTTGCGTGTGTGGGAAACCAGGCCACNGTCATCAGCGGGGAGGCNAAGGGCGCCCGAGGTGTGGTTACGGGAAAGCACGGCGGCATCGAGCATGTACTCGTGGACTTCCCCCCTGAAACGTTGGAGCGGCTTCAAATTGGCGACAGGGTTCAGATAAAGGCGTACGGGGTAGGGCTGGAGCTCCTGGACTTCCCGGACGTCCGCGTGATGAACCTGGACCCGGGACTACTTGCGCGGCTGCCCCTGTCTGAGGAGGGTGGGGCGCTCGTGGTGGGAGTGACCCACGAAATCCCGGCCGCCATCATGGGCTCTGGTCTGGGGGCGGACACATGCTATCGGGGAGACTATGACATCCAGCTCTTCGACGAGGAGACCGTGGAGCGTTATGGCCTTGCCGACCTGCGCCTGGGGGACCTGGTGGCCATCTTGGACACCGACCACTCTTACGGACGCGTCTATCGCAAGGGCGCCCTCTCCATCGGGATCGTGGTGCACTCGGATTGCGTGACTAGCGGCCACGGGCCTGGGGTGACCACCCTGTTTACGTCCTCGCGCCCGGGGGCGCTCAGGTACCGCCTCGACCCTAAGGCCAACCTGGCGGATATCCTGGGCCTGCAGACTTAGCCCAGGGCGGCCTGGGCGATGGTCCAGAACTTTTCCGGGTCGAGGGAGGCCCCGCCCACCAGCGCCCCGTCTATGTCGGGAAGGGCGAGGAAGTCCTGGGCGTTTTCCGGCTTCACCGAGCCCCCGTATTGGATGCGAACCTGTTTACCCAGCTCCCCGAAGCGGTCGCCGAGCCAGTTCCGGATTTGGGCCGCCATCTCCTGGGCGTCCTGGGGGCGGGCTGGCACCCCTGTGCCGATGGCCCATACCGGCTCGTAGGCGATCACCAATTTCTCGGGCGTGGGAAGCTCTATTCCCGACAGGGCTGCGGAGAGCTGGCGTTCCACCACCGTCCAGGCCTGGCCTCCTTCCCTCTGCTCCAGCGTCTCGCCCACGCAGAGGATGGGGATGAGGCCGGCCTTAAGGGCCGCCTTGACCTTGGCGGCCACGAAGGCGTCGTCCTCGCCGAAGATGTGGCGCCGCTCGGAGTGTCCGCAGATGAGGTAGCTGGCGCCGAGGTCGGTTATCTGGACCACGGAGACCTCGCCGGTGAATGCCCCTTGAGGCTCGGGATGGGCGTTTTGGGCCCCCCAGGCGATTGGGCTTCCCTCGAGCTCCCTGGCCGCCACGTGCAGCGCAGTTGCCGAGGGGAAGACCACGAGCTCTACGCCGGGGCTTTTGGGCACAAGCGCGAGTAGCTTTCGAAAGTAGGCCTCTGCTTCGGCCACCGTCTTGTGCATCTTCCAGTTTGCTGCCACGATCGGGATGCGCATCTTTCCTCCTTTCCTCGTTGACAGGGCCTATCCTAGACCCCTATTATGAGGCATACAAGGAGGTTGTTATGGGCATTACGGTTAGCATTGTAATCGCGCTGGTCGTGTTGTTCTTGGCGAGCGCGATCAAGATCGTCAGGGAGTATGAGCGGGGGGTCATCTTCCGGCTGGGGCGGCTGATAGGGGCTAAGGGACCCGGGCTGTTCCTGATCATCCCCATTGTGGACAAGATGGTGAAGGTGGACCTGCGCACGATCACATTGGACGTTCCTCCGCAGGAGGTCATCACCCGCGATAACGTGCCGGCCAGCGTTAACGCGGTGGTGTATTTTCGGGTAATAGAACCTCAAGCGGCGGTGGTGGAAGTTTTTGATTTTGTCGAGGCCACCCGGCAGATTTCCATGACCACCCTCAGGTCGATTTTGGGCAAGGCGGAGCTCGACGAAATCCTGTCCGAGCGGGAGAAGCTCAATCGGGAACTTCAAACCATCATCGATGAGCACACCGATCCCTGGGGTATAAAGGTGATCACGGTGGAGATCAAGGACGTGAAGATCCCCACTGACATGCAGCGGGCAATCGCTCGCCAAGCGGAGGCCGAGCGAGAGCGGCGCGCCAAGATCATCAACGCAGAAGGGGAACTTCAGGCCGCCGAGAAACTACGGGAGGCCGCGGAGATCATGCAGCGCTCGGCTGGGGCACTTCAGCTCAGGTATCTCCAGACCCTGGTGGAGATCGCGACTGAGAACGCCACCACCGTGGTGTTCCCGGTGCCCATCGATCTCCTCACTGCACTCCGGAAGCCCAGCGAGGGTTGAGAGTCTGTGCGTTAGGGAGCGGGTCGACGGGGAACGCCGTCTTAGTGGAGGCGCCCCGTGGGTGGCTCCTGGTGGACGCCGGGCTCCCCTGGCGTGAGCTGCGGCGCAGGGCAGTTCAGGTGGGCGTACAGCTCTCGCAAGTGACCGCGGTGCTCCTCACGCACGAGCACACCGACCACGTTCGGGGCCTGGCTCCACTCATACGGCGGGGGGCCGAGGTGTGGGCAAGCCCTGGCACCTTGCGGGCGTTNGGGATCTCGGGAATCCCCGTCCGTGGGGAAGAGGAAGTTTTGGGTCTTTGCGTGCGCCCGTTTCGGGTGTCCCACGACGCAGTCGAGCCCTTGGGTTTTCGGTTTGAGCTCGATGGCAAGGCCTTTGGGCTTGCCACCGATTTGGGGCTGGTCACCGAGGAGGTGCGAACTGCCCTGTCGGGTTGCTCTCTGGCGATCTTTGAGGCCAATCACGATTTGTCGCTTCTCCTCGGGGGGCCGTACCCTTGGCCCTTGAAGATGCGGATTCTTGGGCCCAAGGGGCACCTGGCCAACGATGAGGCCGGTCGGATCCTCTGCGAGCTTGCCAAAGAGGGCCTGGAAGAGGTGCTTCTCGCCCATATATCCCAGGAAAACAACACCCCGGCGCTGGCACTCGAGACGGTGGCCCGGGCTTTGGACGGCTGGGAAGGGCGGCTTTACCTCACCTATCCAGACCGCCCCAGCGCCGTGGTTTCCTTATAAGGGTGCAGGAGGCCTTGTGCCTCTAACGCTTTCACAATCCACTTTACAGTGGGTCCGGCCGTGGTTCCTCCCCACCTATGCGGAGAATAAGCGTTGATATCGTCGTACACCACGAGGACGAGGTATTCTGGGGCTTCCCAAGGGAAAAAGGCGGCCATGGCTCCGATGCAGTACCTCTGTGAGTACCCCTGGCCGGGAATGGCTTTTTGCCCGGTACCTGATTTCCCCGCGATGTCGAACCCAGGAACGTCGGCTTGATGTCCGGTTCCGTTTACAAGGTCCACTGCGTCCCGCAGTAGCCGGCGCATGGTGGCGCAGGCCTCCGAGGAGGCGACTCTGGCCCGGGGCTCCGGTGCCCCCAGGACGAGCCGGGGCCGGAAGAGCATCCCTCCGTTTGCCAGGGCGCAGAATGCGGCGCCGAGTTGGACCCCGGTCACGGCCACTCCTTGGCCGAATGAGGCCACCGCTAGGTCCAGCTGGCTCCACTCCTCCGGTGGCTTCAAGATCCCCGGTGCCTCCCCTGGAAGCTCGATCCCCGTTGGTTTTCCAAACCCCATGCGAGAGAGGTACTCGTAAGTGAGTTCTTTGCCCAAGCGCTGGGCGACCTGAATGAGCACGGTGTTCACCGACTTGACTATCGCGTAGCGGAAGTTTACGGTGCCGTAGGACTTGTTCTCCGCGTTTCTGATGGGGACTCCAGCTACGAGTATGGGAGAGTCCCCGGAGAAGGTCTCCTCGGGGGTGACGACGCCTTGGTCTAGGGCAGCCAGTCCCACTAGGGCCTTGAACGTGGAGCCGGGCTCGAACACGTCGGTCACGGCCCAGGAGTGAAGGAGATCTGGGTTAGGTGCCTCCGGGTTGTAGCGGGGAGTTTGGGCTAAGGCAAGTACCGCCCCGGTTCTGGGATCCATGATTAAGGCGAATCCACGTGAGGCCTCAAATTTTGTCAAATCGTTTGCGAGCCTGGCATCAATTTTCTCCTCGCAGATGCGCTGGAAGTCGGCGTCCAGGGTTAGATGAAGATCCGTCCCGGGGGCCCCGGGGTCCTCGATCCACAGGTCGTACACCCGCCCGTCCCTGCCTCGCAGGACATGGTAGCGGCTAGGTCTGCCCCGCAGCCTGTCATCGTACTTCAGCTCCAGGCCCTCAAGGCCATATCCATCCACGCCCACTACACCCAAGATCTCCGGTGCGAGGCGCCCTTCGGGGTAAGCGCGCTTCCAGGTGGCGAAGAACAGGAGGCCTTTTATCCCCAACTCCTGCGCTAGCTCCTTGAGCCTTTCGCCGTTGTCTTTGTCCACCTGACGGGCGATCCAGGTAAAGTAGGATTCCCGGTATACCTTGTCCTGTGCTTCCGTGAGGGACATTCCGAGTTCCTCGTGAAGGAGCCGGACCAAGAGCTCTGGTTTTGTCATGTGATAGTTATCGAGGGCGATGGAATAGGCTGGCACGTCACAGGCCAAGGGACGCCCCTGTCGGTCATAGATGGTGCCTCGCTTCTGCGGGATCTCGATGATGTCTTCCTGGATGGCTTGGGCCAACGCTGCCCACTCCTCGTGCTCCAGTATCTGGAGCTGGACGAGGCGTCCGACGACTGCAAGCGTGCCTAGCCCAAGCAGGGCGAATACGATTGCCGCTCGTCTAATGGCCTGACTTTTCGTCATCTTTATCTTTCAGAATGAGATAGCTAGTGCGGTCTTCCGAAAATGGTTTCATGCCCAGTTTTGTGGCCCGCTCGGCCAGTGCTTCCGGAGAGTAGGCTTGCGCGACTTGGAAGGAGAGGAGGTCTCGCTCGCGCTCTAGCTCCGAGAGCGACAAAAGCAGCCGTGCCCGTTCCGTGTTGAGCATGGTGAGGGTGCAGCCTTGCCATAAGTAGAGGAACACGAGCCCTGCCACCAGCGCCCCAACCCCGATGACCACGGCCACACGGGCCCCAGCCCGGGGGACTGTCCAGGGCCGGGCGAGCGGTCGGGGAAGAGCGGCACTGCGGACTATGGGGCGCATCTTCCCCAGGCTACGGCCGTGGGGGCTCCTCTGGGGAGGACAGCTGACCTAGGTGGGGGCGACCTCCGGCACTAGGGCCGCCCGGAGCTTGGCCGACCTGGCGCGGGGGTTTTTCGTCACCTCCTCCGGTTTCGGCCGCAGGGGCTTTCTGGTGAGAAGCTCCAGGCGCCCCCTTGCGGCCGCCTCCCTGAGGATATGCTTTGCGATCCGGTCCTCGAGGGAGTGGAAGGACAGCACACATACCACGCCCCCGGGCCGGAGGAGTTCGATCACCTGGAGAAGGCCCTCCCGGAAGGCGGTGAGCTCGTCGTTCACCGCGATGCGCAGGGCTTGGAAAGTGCGGGTGGCGGGGTGGATGCGGTGCCGGCCTGGAGGATAGCAGCGGGCCACGAGTCGCGCGAGCTCAGCAGTGCTGCGGATGGGGGCCTTGTCCCGGGCTCGCACGATGGCCCGGGCGATCCGGCGAGCATAGCGCTCCTCCCCGTACTCCCACAGTATCCTCGCGAGTTCCCCTTCCGGGAGGCGGTTCACGAGCTCAGCCGCTGTCAGGGATTGCGAGGGGTCCATACGCATGTCCAGGGGGGCTTCCTCTCTGAACGTGAACCCCCGGTCGGGACGATTGAGCTGCAGGGACGACACCCCCAGGTCGAACAGGGCTCCATCCACTCCGGTCACGCTCAGCTCGGCGAGGACCGCCCTGAGGTCACGGAAGTTCGCGTGCAGGAGCCGTACCCGGTCCCCGAACTTCGCCAGGCGCTCCCGGGCGATCTCCAGGGCCTCCGGGTCCCGGTCTAGGCCGATCAGGGACGCGCCGTGGGAGAGGATGGCCTCCGCGTGGCCGCCGGTGCCGCAGGTGGCGTCCAGGATCAGCTTCCCCGGCCTTGGGGAGAGGAATTCCAAGACCTCAGCCACCATCACCGGCTCATGCCACTTGTTTGAGCCAGTTGAGTACATCGCGTATCCCCTTTTCCGCCTCCTCCCGGAGGCGCTCCCGGGCCCGGAGGAGCCCTCGCACCCACTCCGGCGCCAGAACCAGCTCCACTTCATCCGGCCCCCACGGGTGACGGGGGACCGGAGCGGGAAGTTCCCAGTCCACAAGTGTTAAGAAGTGTTCCACCTTTGGGGCATAGGGTACCGCGAGGAACGACGTTCCCGCCACCAAGGATAGCTCTAAGGCGTGGAGGCGGCTTCCGATGACCATGGAGGCGGAGGCAATTGTGGCCACCGCTTCCTCAGGGGTTGCAGGATGAAGGCAGGGGATAGTCCTCAGGGCCCGGGCGTCCTCCCGGTCCATGGCGAGGCCCAGCACGGGCCGATGGAGCCTCTTTCCTAGGGAGTGGGCGCCCTCGAGCACCCCCTTTCGTACCGAGGCGGGGAGGCCTGGGATCAAGTTCACGAGCAAAGGGCCGCCCCCGGTCCGTGGGGGCGATGGCCAGGAGAGGACCGGGTCCCTGCCGAGCCGTACCCTCGCCCCCAGGGCGCGGAGCTGGGCCAGGGAGCTCTCGTCCCGGGCTGAGGCGAAGTCCACGCGGGGAAGAAGGGTCCGCAGTACTCGCTGGGAGATGCGAGAGCGGATGTCCGCCCCCACGGCGGCGAGTCCCACCGGCCCCTTTTCCCTCGCGACCGCCAGGGCGAGGGCGTAAAGGAGAAGGGAGCGCCTGGAGGTGCGGTCCTGAAAAAGTCCCCCTACAAAGAGCCAAGGTCCCTTCTCCCGCGGGAGCCGGGGAGGGGAGGCCGTGTTCACGTGCCAGCGGGAGCGGAGGGACCGCTGCCAGGCCTCCCGGATGGCCTCGTCCCCCAGGTTTCCATGGCCGAAGTAACCGTAGAGTCCTACTGCTTTTTTGGACACCGGGTTCGCGGGGAGCCAGGGGAGCCTTGTGGGTAGGCCCTTACTAGGATGTCCTCACCGACGGTCTCTACCCCAAGCCCCGTCAAGCGCAGAGCCACGGTCGGGCTTGGGTAGCCCTCGCCCCCCACGGCCGGGACGGCATCCCGCCCTCCGAGCACAAGGGGTGCGTAGAAGAAGTACACCTTCTGCACCAAGCCCCGTGAGAGGAACGACCAGGCCACCTCCCCTCCGCCTTCGACCAACACCGAGTCGATCTCCTCCTCCGCCAGCTGTTCGAGGAGGGCCTCGAGATCCACCTTGCCCTCCCGGACGGGAAGCCGCCACACCTCTGCCCCCTTTTCCCTCAAGGCCGTTTCCTTCTCAGGGGGCATCGCCTCTGTGGTCGCGATTAGGGTTTTTGCCTCCCCGTCTAGCACCCTGGCCGAGAGGGGGACCCGGCCCCGGGAGTCGAGCACGATCCTCAGGGGCTGAGGTCCTTCTACCTCCCTCACCGTGAGCCGGGGGTCGTCGGCGAGCACGGTACCTATCCCCACGAGTACTGCCGCGTGGCGGCGGCGGAGCTCGTGCACCCGCTTTCGTGCCTCGGGACCGGTGATCCAGCGGGAGGCCCCGGTCCGCGTGGCGATCTTCCCGTCCAACGACATGGCGAGCTTTAGAGCGACGAAGGGCCGCCTCGTCGTGATCCAATGGAAGAAGATCTCGTTTAGTTTTCTTGCCTCCTCCGCGAGGACTCCTTCCACTACCTCGATCCCGGCGGCGCGGAGCTTGTCCACNCCTTTNCCGTTCACCAGGGGGTTGGGATCGCGGACCGCGATGATCACCCGTCGGATCCCGGCGGCGATGATCCTGTCAACGCAGGGCGGGGTTTTGCCGTGGTGAACGCAGGGTTCCAGGTTCACGTAGAGGTCACTTCCCCTCGCCTCGTCCCCGGCTTGTTCCAGGGCCACCGCCTCGGCGTGCGGGCCGCCGTAGCGGGCGTGGAACCCCTCGGCGATGACCTGCCCTCCCTTCACGAGCACCGCCCCCACCAGGGGATTGGGACGGGTGTAGCCCTCGCCCCGGCGGGCGAGCTCCAGGGCTCGCCGCATGAACGCCTCATGCATGGCAGGCAGCGATGAGCTCCCGTGCGGCGGCAGCAGGGTCCGGCTTTCCGTAGATGGCCGAGCCGGCCACGATCACCTCAGCGCCGGCCTCCACGACGGTCCGGACGTTTTCCGTGTTGATCCCCCCGTCCACCGCGATGGTGATGGAGCGGCTCCCGATTAGCTCCCTCAATTGCCGGATCCTGTCCAAGGCCTCCGGCATGAACTTCTGTCCCCCGAACCCCGGTTCCACGCTCATTACAAGGACCCAGTCCACCTCGTCGAGGTAAGGGATGATGGACTCCAGGGGTGTCTTGGGCCTGAGGGAGATCCCCACCCGGCAGCCGAGCTTCCGGATGGCGGCGATCGCCCTCTCTGGCGGGTCTTCGGCCTCCACGTGGAAGGTGATCACGTCCTGGAGGTCCACCTGGAACCGGGGGGCGTAGAGGACAGGCCGGTCGATCATGAGGTGGATGTCAAACGGGAGGGGGGAGTAACGCCGGAGCGCGTTCACCACAGGGGGCCCGAAGGTGAGGTTGGGGACGAAGTGTCCGTCCATGACGTCGAAGTGGAGGAACTTGGCCACCCCCTCGACCGCCTTGGCCTCCTCGGCCAGGCGGCCGAAGTCAGCCGAGAGCAGGGACGGCGACAGCTTCATCGCCTGCGGTTTGCGAGGAGGAGCATGGACAAAAGCTGCATGATGGCCATGGCCGCGGCGGCCACATAGGTGAGGGCAGCGGCGGTGAGGACCTCCTTCACCGCACCCAGCTCCTCCTGGGTGACAAGGCCGCTCCCCTTGAGAGCGGCCACCGCCCGCCGGGAGGCGTTGAACTCCACCGGCAGCGTGATCACGATGAACAGCACCGCGGCGGAGAACAGGATGATCCCCGCGTTGAGGAGGAAGTCGGCGCGGAACAAGAGGCCGATGAAAAAGAGGGGAAACGCGAGCTGGGACCCGAAACTCGCCACCGGCACCACCGCTGAGCGCAGGGCCAGCGGCGCGTACCCTTGTGCGTGCTGGATGGCGTGGCCGGCCTCGTGGGCCGCCACCCCCACCGCGGCGACGGAGGGGGACCCGGGGGCCGAAAGCCGCAATGTCTTGGTGCGGGGGTCGTAGTGATCCCCAAGGGGGCGGGACGTCCTCTCGATCCTGACCCCGGTGACCCCGGCGCGGGCAAGGATCTCCTCCGCGGCCTGGGCGGCCGTGATCCGATGGCGCGTGGGCACTTGCAGGTACTTGGCATAGGTGACCTTGACCTTGTACGAGGCGTAGCCGGCCAGGATCAGCGCCGGCAGGAGCAAGAGCAATGTCTCAGGATAGAAAAGCCATAGCATTTTTCACACCTCCTTGCCGCGGCATTATAGCCGGGCGGGGGAGAGGGCCATAGGCCGGATTCTGTCGAGGGGAGCCATCCATCTGCGCGGCCTACCCGGAGGCATCGGGCGGGCCACCCTCAAGCGCCTCCCTATTTGGCCTTGCTCCGGCCGGGGTTTGCCGTGCCCGGGAACCTCGCGGC
>MTNI01000147.1 GCA_002011415.1 Candidatus Acetothermia bacterium JdFR-47 | reverse complement strand
CGCCTGCGTGTAGAGGGTGATGAAGATCTGATTGCCCAGGGAAAGAGACATGGCTTGCTTGGGGACGCAGGAGTCCGACCACGTGCCGCTTAGATGAACGATGACGGTATCGGCAGAGGTAGGGGCTGGGGGGACGATTTCAATGGAGGTGGCGATGGGGACCCCCGCCATGCCCCAGGTTCCCACCAAGAACCCCACGAGGGCCATGGATAGGGTCCAAAGGCCTCCTCGCCCCTTTGCGTTCCTCGACCAACTCATCGGGACCACCTCCCTTCACTGGCTGTCCAGCATCATAACGTGCCGGCCGTTACGTCCTGGCTCGGCATCGGCGGGTGGGCTTGCTTCCCGTCTTTTCGGGCCCACGGCCAAGGGTGTGCCGCGGGCACTACTCTTTACGCCTTTCAGAACGGATTAAGCCGAGGTATAGATCTGACGCGGCCCCTGAGATCAACCCTGCCGAGGACGTGCTTTCCCAGCCTGCCCCAGCCTGTTTCTGGACAATGCACATTGTATGTTCGGCGGGAAGAGCCCACAATGGCTTTGTATACGCTAGAGAGCAAAGAGAGGAATCGCCTGACGCGCTCCTAGTAAACAGCGCGTCTTTTGAGGCTGTCAGGGCCAGTCCCAAGCTTCAAGTCTTGGGCGCAGGGCCTGGGATGGGACGTTCCCGGAGGGTGGCGGCCACGCCCGCAGCGGGGAGAAGCAACGCCGTCACGATTCCCAAGGCCGTCTCCAGGCCCAACACATCTCCGAGATACCCGACCAGGGTGATGAGCAGCGCCCCCACCCCCCAGGCAAAACCCATCACCAAACCGGACACGACGCCCCTGTGCTCGGGGAAGAGTTCCTGAGCCAGTACCACCGATACCGGGTTGGAAGCGAGGAGCAGCATCCCGCCTAGGGCCAGGAAGACCATGGACAGGGGGCCGTTCGTAATAAGGAACAGGTACAGGAAAGGGATGGCGGAAAGGAGCGCCCCCACGATCACCCGCCGGCGGCCGAGGCGGTCGGAGAGACGCCCCCCGAGCACGCCCCCCAAAGCACCTGAGAGGGCGAACACCGTAAGGGAAAGCCCCCCTAGAGTCACGGAAGCCCCCCGTCCCACCAACAGCACGCTCAGGAAGCTCATGTAGGACATCCCGGTGAACTCCCGCAACACCGCGATGGTCCACAAGCGCGCAAGCTGGGGGGCCTCGGGATGGGTGTAGAGTTTGAGGCGGGCCTCCCGCACNCCCCGGGCCACCTTGGGCATGCGCCAGATGAGGAGCCCCACCAGACCCCAGGCCGGGAGGAGCAAGACCGGGGTAACCCCAAGGCCAAACCTCCCCACCAGGGCAGCGATGAGNGCCGGGCCCACGGCCACTCCGATAGTNCCCCCGGCGGAGAACACCGACATCGCCAGGCCCCGNCCCTCTTCGGTGGAGCTCCCCGCGAGGGCCGCGGCAGCGGGGTGGAATGCGGCTGTGCCCAGGCCCGCGAAGAGAAGCGCCACCGCCACGGCCGTGTAACTGGGGAGCACCCCCAGGAGGGCCATGGTGGTGCAGGTCACCGCCGGCCCCAGGAGCACCAGCCACCTGGGCCCGATCCGATCTGCCACCATGCCCACCACGGGCTGGGTGAACGAGGCAGCGGTGCCCCGCACCGACGAGAGCAGCCCGGCCATAGCGAGAGAGAGCCCGAACCGGTCGATGAGCAGGGGCATCAAGGCGGCNAGGAAGGACCCGTACCCGTCGTTCAGGGCGTGGGCNACCGCGAGGAGCAGCGCCGAGGGGCGCCTCTTTCCCATCTACCGCCCTTTGAGGAGCGCCAACACCCGCTCGGGCAAGGCGGGGTACTCCCGGAGCCGCCCCCCTGTGGCCGCCGAGACTGCGTTCGCCACTGCGGCGTGGGAGGCCATGAGCGGTACCTCCCCCAGGCCTTTAGCCCCGTAGGGCCCTCCCGAGTAAGGGGCTTCTACGAAGTCGATCACGTACTCCTCGGGGACGTCCATGGCCGTGGGGATGTGGTAGGCGGTGAAGGAGGGAGCGACGATGCGCCCGCCCTCGCTTACAAGCTCCTCTATGAGGGCGTAACCGATTCCCTGGGCGATCCCGCCGGCCACCTGCCCCCGGGCGGTCTGCGGGTTCACGATCTTCCCGGAGTCGTGCACCGCCCAGAACCGCCGCACGTGCGCCTCCCCGGTGAGGAGGTCTACCTCCACCTCAGCGATGTGGCAGGCGTAGGCGTAGACGAAGTAGGCGTTACCTTGGCCGGTCTCGGGGTCCCAATCCACCGGGGCACCCTCGGCCCAGCCGGTCGCGCCCATGTCCCAGTTGTGGACCCACATCAGCGCGCCACCTCGGAAAGGGCCGCGGCCCGAGAGGGATCGGCGGGGTGGTAGCAGCGGGAGCCCTCGATGGTCACCTGAGAGGCGCCGAGCATGTGCTTTGCTGCCTTCTCGACCCGGGCCCGGAGCTTCCGCGCCGCATCCAGCACCGCGGCCCCGGCCACGGTGGTGGTGCGAGAGGCCACCGTAGGCCCGGAGTCAGGTACCCGTGAGGTGTCCACCGGCGCAAGCTGGACGTCGGAGAGGCGTGCCCCCAAAGTCTCAGCGGCGATCTGGGCCAGGACCGTGATCGCCCCCTGGCCCATCTCCGTGTTCCCCACCGCGACCGTGACCGAGCCGTCAGCCTCGAGCTTCACGTACGCTCCGGCCTTATCCAGGAGCGGGGCCTTGGCCCCCATCCCCACCCCGTACATGACCGTGGAGATCCCAAGCCCGCGCCTCCGGAATTTCTCCTTGCGGTTGAACTCCTCGACCTCGCGCCTGAGCCCCTCCCAGCCTGAGAGCTCTGCTGCCCGCTCGATGGCCTGCGGAAGGCCCACCGACTCCGTAAGCACCTGCCCGGTGGCCGTCTCGTCCCCTTCCCGGAGGGCGTTTTTCCTCCGCAGCTCCAAGGGGTCCATGCCGAGTCTGCGGGCGAGCTCGTCCATCTGCGCCTCGTGGGCGAAGATCACCTGGGGCGAGCCGAAGCCCCGAAACGCCCCGCAGGGGACGGTGTTCGTGGCTACGGAATAGGCGTCCACCTTCACGTGGGGGATGCGGTAAGGCCCAGGGGCGTGCACCAGGCCCCGCCACAGGACCGCCGAGGACAGGGTCTGATAAGCCCCGGCGTTGTAGTAGAACTCGATCTCCACCGCCACCAAGGTCCCGTCACGCTTGGCCCCGGTACGGTAACGGATCAGCCCCGGGTGACGCTTGGAGGTGGTGGTGATGTCCTCGGCCCGGTCGTAGACGAGCTTGGCCGGTCGGCCGCTTTTCCAGGCCACCACCGCGGCCATGGCGGCGAGGTGCGAGGGCACATCCTCCTTTCCGCCGAAGCCTCCGCCAGTAGCAGTTTGCACCACCCGNACCTTGGATAGCGGAAGCCCCAACACCGTGGCCACCGCGTTCTGCACGTAGTAAGGACACTGGAGGGTGCCGTAGATCGCCACACCACCGTCTTCGGGGACGGCGATCACCCCTTGGGGCTCAAGGTAGGCGTGCTCCTGGTAGCCCACCCGGTATTCCCCCTCCACGATCACGTCGGCCTGGGCGAAGCCCTCCGAGACGTCCCCCTTCCGGATCACCATGTGGTTGAACACGTTCCCGGCCTCGGCCACCTCCGGAACCGCCACCTGGGGCGCCTCGGGCTTCACTGCCTCCAGGGGATCCAGCACCGCTGGAAGGTCCTCGTAAGCGACTTCCGCCAGGGTGGCCGCCTCCTCGGCGGCCTCTTGCGTCTCGGCCCCGATGAGGGCCAGGGGCTCCCCTACGTAACGCACTACGCCTTGAGCGAGGAGAGGCATATCCCGGTAGATCACCGGGACCACGTTCTCGCCCGGGATGTCCTCCGGGGTCACAACACAAGCCACCTTGGGGTGGCTCCGGACGCGCTCCAGGTCCAAGGACAGGATCCGGGCGTGGGGGCGATCGGCCCTGATCGCCTTCACGTGTAGCATCCCGGGGAGCGCCAGGTCGTCCGCATAGCGTGCTTGTCCCCGCACCTTGGCCTCAGCATCCAGGCGCGCCACCCCGTGGCCCACCACCTGCTCCTCTCGCACCGCTATCTCATCGGCCATCTCCGCTCACCCCCCGCCCTCCAGAAGGCCCAGGTCCCCAAGATAGGGGTTGTGCACGTATCGCAGGGAAAACGGTGCGGGAAAGGCGGCATGGTAGGCCAGGGCCCGGGCCGGGTCCAGGAACCAGTCGCCGCGGGAGAGCTCTTCCCCAATCTCCTGGTCGTAGCCCCAGGGGGCATTCGCCCGGTCCGCCCCGAAGTTGTCCCCGTCGAAGCTCGCCGGAAGCACCTGCCCTCGGTAGTCAAACGGTCGGTCAAAGAGCTTCCCGTCCCCGATCTCGTCGCGGCGGGGCCAAAGCGTCTCATAGATCGGGACGAGCCGGTAGCTCGCGCTGGCATCGCCTACGCCCTCGGGGATCTCGGCTTCCTCCCCCACTCGGTAGATGACCTCCCCTTCCCTGAGCTCTATCTCGTGCCCGCGGATCCCGTGCCCGTAGGTTTCCACGTAGACCACAGGGTGGCCCTCCTCCAAGATCACTCGACTTAGAACCCGCAGGAACCCCTTACCGACCTCGGGATCGGCCGTGTAGAGGTAGATGTGGGAGTGAGCCAACGTTTCCATAGCTTGCAGGCGCCCGAAGGGAGAGCCGTCCTTGAGGACAACGAGCTGAATCGATTCCATGTCGTTCTCGTGGCACAGAAACGGAAGGCAAAACGGTTCGTAATCCCGGGGGTGAAACAGGCTGTAAAAGATGAAGAAGTGCGTCTCGGTCTCGATCACGGAGTAGTAGACGTACGCCGAAAGATCCCCGTTTGGGAAGTTCTCCCAGTTATTGTTTCCAATCCAATCACCGTCGTAGTCCACCCGGGTGAGGAAGTCCTGCTTGCTCGCCACCCCCTGGTGAATCACCGGTGCCCAGTGGATAGCGAGCTCGTAGGGATCAACGGAGGGGGCTGGCTGAGCCAGCCCCCATCCGCAGCTTACCAGCACAGTGCTGATCAATATGACCCACGCTGTGGGCCTCATTCCCCCTCCTTACAGGCGCCCCCCCATGGTCAAGGTGAGGATGGCCTTCTGCACGTGCAGGCGGTTCTCAGCCTGGTCGTAGATCCAGGAGAGCTCCGGATCGTCGCAGATCTCGGGATCTGCCTCGTTCCCCTGGTCCACAGGCATCACGTGCAAGAGATACCCAGGAGAACAGAGCTCCTTCTGGCGCCGCACGGTGTAGCGCCAGTCCTTGTACTTCGCGGCGATCTCCCGCTCTTTCTCTTTCCCGATCTCGTAGCGCTTGAGCGTCATCCAGTTCCGCGGGAAGACCACGGTCGCCCCCTCCAGGGCCTCGTCCATGTCGTGGACGATCGTAAGCGACCCCCCGGACTGGGAAGCGTAACGCTCAGTGAGGTCGAGGATGTTTTTGTCGAGCTCGTACTCCGGCGGATGGGCGAGCACCACGTCCATCCCGAAGCGGGCCGCGATGAGAAGGTCGGACTGGATGGAGCACAGGGATCGCACCCAGGGGGAGTAGGCCCAGGTGATCACGTACTTCTTCCCCCGCACGTCCCCGAGCTTCTCCCTCATGGTGTAGATGTCGGTAAGGGCTTGACAGGGATGGTAGATGTCAGAAGCCATATTGATGACCGGCACCTCGGCGTGTTCGGCGATCTTGTACATGATCTCCGTGCCCTCTCCGTACCGGGAGATCTTGTCCTCAAGAAGTCGGATCCCGATCCCATCGGAGAAACGTGCCATGACCTTGGCGGTGTCCTTGATCGTCTCCCCGGCCCCGGGCTTGTCCTCAAGCGACAGCCGCATCGTCTCGGCAGCAATGAACTGGGCATGCCCTCCGAGCTGGGTCATGGCTGTCTCGAACGACTGCCGGGTGCGGGTGGAGGTGTTGAAGAACAGCATCAAAAACGTCTTGTACTGGAGCGTCGGGTGCGGCACCCCCTGGTAGTAAAGGGACTTCAGATGGTCCGTGACCTTGAGGACGATCTCCAGTTCCTCGTCCGTCCAGTCTTTGATGCTGATCAGGTCCTTTCCAGCTAGATGAAACCAACTCATCGGTCCCTCCCTTTTAAAGAAGCAGCGCCAGGAGACCCTTCTGGGCGTGCAGCCGGTTGGCGGCCTCCTCAATGATCACCGAGTTGGGCCCGTCGATGACCTCGTCCGTGACCTCCATGCCTCGGTCGGCCGGGAGACAGTGCATGTACAGGGCGCCGTTGGTGAGCTCCATCTTCTCCTTGGTCGTGATCCAGTGCTTGTTGGCCTCGAAGATGGCCTTGGCCTTCTCCGGATCCATGGGGGTCTTGCCGTCGGTGGGCTGCACGGTCCAGGACTTGGGGTACACGACGTCCGCGTCCTTAAACGCCTCGTCCATGTCGTGGACGATCTTGAACGACCCTCCGTACTTCTTGGCGTTCTTCTCCACCGCCGACAGGATCTCGGGATCGAGGTCCAGCCCCTTGGGGTGGGCCAGGGTGATGTCCATCCCGAAATAGGAGGCCCCAATGATGGCCGACTGGGGCACCGCCAGGGGCTTCTCCACCGAGCCCGAGTAGGCCCAGGACATCACAAACTTCTTCCCCTTCAGGTTCCCCAGCTTCTCGATCATGGTCATGACGTCGGCCAGGGCCTGACAGGGGTGGTACTTGTCGTCCTCCATGTTGATCACGGGCACCCGGGACCAGCGCGCGAACTCGCGCACGATGAGGTCACCCTTGCCGTACAGCCACCCGGTGGGCTTCCCGTAAATGCGGATGGCGATCCCGTGCCCCATTTCCGCTAGCACCCTCGCCACGTCGGAAATCCGCTCGGTGGAGTAAGCCTTCTCCTCTCCAGGCAGGGCCGGCGTGTACACCGCCCCGGGCTGAAGGAAGTGAGCGTGCCCCCCAAGCTGNGTCATTCCGGCCTCGAACGAGTTCCGGGTGCGGAGTGAGGTGTTGTAGAACAGCATGAACAGCGTCTTGTCCTGCAGGAGCCGGTGGGGCTCCCCCCGGATCCACTTGCGTTTGAGGTCAAACGCGGTGTCAAGGATGGTCTCGATGTCCTCGCGGTCGAAATCCAGCCAGGTGATGAAGTCCTTGCCCTTAAGATCAGTGCTCGCCACTGCAACCTCCTTTGAAAAGTTCGGTTTTTCTCACCCACGCACCACTTGGGTGCCTGCCTTTCCCGCCAGGGCAGCCTCGGCCTGGTCCAAGGAGGCGATCACGGCCCGCTCGCCCCCAGCCTCCACGAACCGGATCGCGGCCTTCACCTTCGGCTCCATGGAGCCCTTGGCGAAGTGCCCCTCGGCGAGGTATTTCTTGGCTTCCTCCACGGTCATCCGATCGATGGGCCGCTCGTCGGGCTTCCCGTAGTTGAGCCGTACCCGGTCCACGTCGGTGAGGATGAGGAACACATCGGCGTTCACGTCCTCGGCCAGCCTCTCGCCGGCTAGGTCCTTGTCGATCACCGCCTCGACGCCCTTAAGCTCACCGTTCTCCTTGATCACCGGGATACCCCCGCCGCCGGAGGCGATCACGATGGCCCGGTTCTCCACCAGTATCCTGATGACCTCTCGCTCCACGATCGCCTTGGGGTCAGGGGAGGGGACCACCCGCCGCCAGCCCCGCCCGGCGTCCTCGACCACGTGCCAGCCCTTCTCCTCCTGGAGCCTCTTGGCCTCCTCCTCGGAGTAGAAGGGCCCCACCGGCTTCGTCGGGTTCTGGAATGCGGGGTCATCCTTGTCCACGAGCACCTGGGTGACCACGGTGGCGATCGGGATGTCGCCCCGCCCCCGACGGTCCAAGATGTTGTGCAGCGACTGCTGAATCATATACCCGATCAGGCCTTGGGACTCGGCCCCGCACACATCCATGGGCATGGGGGGGACCACGTGCTTGGCCGCGTCCTGCTGGAGCAAGATGTTCCCCACCTGAGGCCCGTTCCCGTGGGTGATCACGATCCGCCACTCGCCGGAGAGAACCATCTCCGCGAGCTGCTCGGCGGTATGGTAGACGTTCTCGAGCTGCTCCTCGAACGTCCCCTTCTGTCCTCGCCTGAGGATAGCATTGCCCCCCAGGGCCACTACAACGGTCTTTTTCTCCATGCTAGCGTCGACCTCCCCTTTTTGAATCTCGTTTTTTTCGCTGACCAAAATTAAAAAGCTCTTAAGAGCGTTACCGTTTTACCTGGAGAAGACAGCAGTCACATCATGAAGAACGGAAACCCGGCAGCGTCGTTCGTGCCGTCGCCGTCTTGGACCAGCTTCCACATCCGCGCCCAGTGCTTTCGCATCTCGGCGGCGGCCCGTTCGGGGTCTCCCGCCTCCACCGCCGCCAGGATGCCCTTGTGCAAAGACGCCACTTGGGCGATCCCGCGCTCATCGCGGAAGTAGTATTTGCGCGTAAACTCCCGGTAAAGATGCTGATCCATTGTGTTGATCAAGGGGATGAGGGCGGAAGCGAGGAGGTCGTTGCGCGCGGCCTCGACCAGGGCCAAGTGAAACTCCTTGTCCGTGTTGAAGTAGTCGTCGAACCGGTCCTTGCTCGCGAGCCGGATAAGCTTCTCGCAGATCGTGCGCAGTTTCTCCAGGTGCTCCTCGGTACGCTTCTTGGCCGCCACGGCCGCGACCGGCGGCTCCAAAAGCCCCCTGGCTTCCATGATCTCAAGGCAACTGGCCTCGTTCTCGAGAAGCACAAGCGCATCCCTAACGATGGAGTCGCTGGGATTGCACACGAAGTTCCCGATCCCAGGGCGAGACTCGATGAGCCCCACCGCAGCCAGAGCGCTTAGGGCTTCGCGAACGGTGGGACGGCTTACCCCCATGCGCTGGGCCAATTCGGACTCAGATGGCAGGCGACTTCCTATGGGGAAGGCACCACTTTTCACTGCCTGGAGGATCTGCTGGGCAACTACGCTAGACGCTTTGGTCGGCCGAACTTTTTCGAATTCCATCGTTCCAGTCAGCAAGTTGTCAACCTGCCTGACAGCATGATAGCATTACAGGGTCGGCCGGTCAAGGCTTAAAGGAAGTACAGTGTGATGCAGAAAAAGGAGCGTGAAGTGATCGACCTTACGGTGAACGAGGAGCAGCTAGAACGGACGGCGAAACGGGCCCGGGAGCGGGGAATCATCGTCCCCACGTTTAAGCAAATGCGGGATCCGAACCTGGTCCCCGAGGCGATCAAACAGCGCCTCAAGGAGATCGGCTTATGGGACCTGCACCCTTTGAACCTCTTTCGCATCACCTGGAAGAACGAGCCCGTCCCAAAAGGAGGCCTATATAACGGAGTCAACTACCTCGAGTTTCCGGAGGAGCTCACCGGGGTCCCGGCCCGTATCTTCGGCTTGGTGGGCAAGTGGTTCCCCACCGGCTCCCACAAGGTGGGGGCCACCTTCGGATGTCTGGCCCCGCGGCTCGTTACGGGCCAGTTCGACCCCACCTA
>MTNI01000128.1 GCA_002011415.1 Candidatus Acetothermia bacterium JdFR-47 | reverse complement strand
ACGCGGTCCCAGGACAGGACCTGGGCGATCTCGTGGGCGGAGAGCTCCGCCCCGGCGGTCTCCAACGGGGTCGCAGGCACACAAGACGGGGCCATGAAGAACGCCCGCAAGGGGAGCCCTTCGGTCGCGGCGAGCATGTACCGGATCCCGGAGAGGCCCAAGACGTTCGCGATCTCGTGGGGGTCGGCGATCACGCACGTAGTGCCGTGGGGGAGNACCGCCCGGGCGAACTCCGTCGGGGAGACCTGGGAGGACTCGATGTGGACATGGGCGTCGATGAAGCCCGGCACAAGCCAAGCCCCCTTAAGGTCCACGACCTCCCGCGCCTCCCGCGCCCCGTAGCCCACGACCAGACCCCCTGCCACCGCCACATNCCCGCGGATGAATTCGCCCGAGAAGACGTCCAGCACCCGGGCGTCCTTGATGAGCAGGTCCGCCGGGGCTTCCCCTTTCGCCACCTGGGCCGCCCGCATGAGCTCCTCCACGGCGCGATCACCTCCCGCAAGGATAGCGGGCCTGCTGAGGATTTGCTATAGCTTATCCCGCAGTTCGAGGATGACTAAGCTGAAATCGGGAGGTGAACATGCTCAGGGTTGGGTATGGACTGCTTGTGAGCTCGATCCTGCTCCTCTTCGGCTACGCCGGATATGAGCTCGTGCGGCTGATCTGGAGGACGCACGGGGTCCCTCCGTTCCTCAAGTGGGTNATCCTCATCGGAGCGGCCGGGTTGGTGCTCACATTGGCCGGCCTCATCTGGGAGCGTCTAAAGGAGGTGCGCGGTGCTCGTGACGACGATTGATCGGATCCCAGGGCACGAGATCGTGGAGGTCTTGGGCCTGGTACAGGGGAACACCATCCGGGCCCGGCACCTGGGCCGGGACATCATGGCCGGCCTCAGGAACATCGTGGGCGGCGAGATTAAAGACTACACCCAGATGCTCACCGAGGCCCGGGAGCTTGCCATCCAGCGGATGGTGAAGGAGGCCGAGCGCCTAGGGGCCGACGCCGTGGTGGGGGTGCGCTTGGCCACCGCCCAGACCATGGCCGGGGCGGCCGAGGTGCTGGCCTACGGCACCGCCGTAAAACTCAAGGCCTCCTAATCGAGGTGGGGCTTCGGCCCCAGCGTTTCCTCCGACTGCTCGGAGAGCCAACGGCAGAAACCGGAAAGGCGCTCGGCCGCTGCCTGGAGCAGTCGATTCCCCTTCTCCCCCGTGGCGGGGGAGGGGTCCCCTACGGCGCCGCTTTGGGAGAAGTCCACGGTGTCGAAGCCCACGTTCACGCCGTGGACGACCTTCCCCCACTCCGGAGCCGCTCCCTGAGCGGCCTCCCCGTAGCGTTCGGGGCGCACGAGCTCGGGCGCGATGGCCAGCACCACTGAGGTCTCCATCTCGCCGGCGTGAGAGCCCCTGGTCTCCACCACCTCGGCGATCGTCTCCGGGATCGCCCGCCACCACACGTACACGTAGGCATGAATTCCCTCGCCCCGCAGCGTGCGGGCCGCCTCNTCCANGGCNGGGGTGTTCCCGCCGTGTCCGTTTACAAACACCAAGCGCTTTAAGCCGTGGCTCGCCAAGGCCCGGGCGATCCCCATCACGTACCCCCGGAGCACCTCGGGGGGCACCCATAGCGTGCCCCAGAACTGCCGGTGGTGCTCGGACACCCCCACCGGCACCGGAGGCAGAAGGAGCCAGCCCCCGAGCTCGCTCGCCCGGCGGGCGATCTCCTGAGCGGTGAGCCANTCCGTCCCCAAGGGGAGATGCGGTCCGTGCTGNTCGGTTGAGCCCACNGGGAGCAGGGCCACCCTGGCCCTTGCCAGCGCCTCCTTGGCATCAGCCCACGTCATCCTATAAAGCTCCATGGAACCTCCTCAAAACCTCCACATCCTTGTCCCAAGTTACCACCAGGGCTAAGCTTTGGCCAGTGTACTCAAAGGGGGAAACTATGCGGAAGCTTTTGTTGATAGGTCTTGCATTGGTGACCGGATTTGGGGTTGTGGTCCTCGCTGCTGAGCGCGGCCCGATCACTATTACCTCCGACTCCGACTTCACCGCCGAAAACGGCGTGATCGCCGGAAACGGCACTCCTGAAGACCCCTACATCATCTCCGGCTGGCAGATCCAGGTACCCCAAGGGGATGCTTACGGCGTCCGGATCGAAGGCACCCGAAGCCACTTCATCCTGCGGGGGCTCAAGATCACAGGGGCCCTGGACCCGAACGGGGCCGCCATCTACCTCGCCGACGTGGAAAACGGCACCATCGAGGACTGCGTGGTGCAGAACAGCCAAAACGGGATCGCTCTCCTCGCCTCTCACGGCATCGCCATCCGCGATACCTACATGTTCGTGGCCGGGATCGGGCTCCGGGTAAACGGCACCTCGCGCGAGCATTACGAGCACTCGATCGAGTCCACGAACCTCGTCAACGGAAACCCCGTCTACTATTACGTCGGCCTTCAAGATCAAACCCTGGAGGGCCTCGAGGCCGGCCACATCACGCTGGCGGGCTGCAAGAATGTGACCCTGCGCGGGGCCAAGGTGGAGGACGGCGACGGGATCACGGTGGCCTTCTCCGAAGATATCGTGGTGGAAAAGGCCGACCTGTTTAGGAACCACGGCCACGGCCTGTTCGTGCTCGCCTCCCCCCGCACCGTCGTGCGGGACTGCGAGCGCATCGCCAACAGCGCCTTGTCCGGGGTTTCCATCTGGCTCTCGCCCCGCTCCCAGGTGCTGAACTCCGGCATCCACGCCAACCAGGTAGGGCTCTACATCAACGCCTCCGACCGCGTACTTGCCCAGGGCAACACCTACATCGGGGATAGCGTGGGTGTACGGGTCGCCGGGGCCTCCCGCGAGGTCGAGATCCTGGACTCCTCTTTCTTCCAGAACCGCAACGCCATCGAGCTTGGCACCTCCTTCGGGCCCCGAATCGAGCGCTGCGCCTTCGTTGAGGGCGACGTGGGCGTGTACGTGGACTCCAGCACCACCTACGCGGCGGTGCGCGACTGCACCATGGTGGTGGTCGGCTACGGAATCTCCAACTTCGGCTCCCAGGGCACGTTCGAGGACAACCTCATCACCCGGGCGAACATCGGGATCATCTTTGAGGAGGCATACGGAGAGGCCCATCCCACCAGCAACACCGTGCGGCACAACGTGATCTACCGCTCGCGGGACGGCCTGTACTTCGGACACGAGAGCACCGACACCTGGATCTACGAGAACCTGATCTGGAAGTGCGACCGAGCGGCCCGGGACTTCGGCAAAAACAGGTGGGCGCCGTACGGGCGCGGGAACTGGTACTCGAACTACTCCGGCCAGGACGCAGACGGCGATGGGATCGGGGATGAGCCGGTCACGTTCGGTGGCGGGGGGGTGGATCCCGCCCCACTCATGAGCCGCGACTTCTACACCCGGCTCCCGGGACTCGTCGCCACTTTCGAGCCCCGCACCATCACCCTGGTGGACGAAACCGGCAACTCCGCCGAGATCACGGTCCAGGTGGCGGACCAAGCCCACGAGCGTTTCCTGGGGTTCCAGGGGATCCCCACCGAGATCGCCCAGGACCTCGCCATCCTGTTCGTGTGGGATGAGCCCGACATCCGCCGGTTTTGGAACCCGAACGTGTTCATCTCGTTGGACCTCTTGTTCTTCTCCAGCGAGGGCGACTTCCTCGGCGACCTCACCATGCCCCCCGACACCAAGGACTTCTTCGCCAGCCGGGAGCCGTTCCAGTGGGCGCTTGAGCTTCCAGAGGGGAAACTCGCTGAGCTCGGCTTGTCTACGCCGGTAAAGCTCGTGCTTCCCTAGAGATGGGAAACCGCATCCAGGCGGTTTTGTTCGACCTGGATGGCACTCTGGTGCGCTACCAGGGGGTGGAGTTCGAATCCAGTTGGGGCGCCCTGGGGGTAGCGGCCGGGCTCAAGGCGGAGTGGGATGCCCTCCTTGCCAAGTACCTGGGAAAACCCGACCGCTACCCCGAATGGGTGCGCGAGAACGCCTCCCTCCTGCGGGGGATCCCGGTGGAGCGGGTGGTTGCTTTCCTATTCCCCCCTCCGTACGCCCCGGGAGCACGCGAGGCCATCGCCGAGCTGCGGAAGGCAGGCCTCCGACTGGGGATCGTCTCCTCCGGCGTATCCCTGGTGGCAGACTTCGTCCGGGACAACCTCGGGCTCGACTTCGCGGTGGCCAACGAACTGGTGGTGAAGGACGGCCTCTTCACCGGGGAGGCCATCCTGCGCGTGGACCTGTGGAACAAGCTGGAGGTGGTGCAGGAGCAAGCGAGGAAACTCGGGCTCCCCCTCTCCCAAGTGGCCTTCGTCGGTGACCACGTGAACGACATCCCGGTGCTCGAGGCCGTGGGCTGCGGGATCGCCTACGCCCCCAAGACCCCAGACGTGGAACGGGCAGCCCGGTTCGTGACCCACCAGTTCCTGGACATCCCCCGCTTCCTCCTCAACACGAGTTGACTCACGGGCGCAAGATCGCCACAATGCTCTCGTAATCATGAACCCGGGCAAGGAACGGGAGGAGCTGGCGCACAAGTGGCGAGAGGTGCTCGCCAGCATCCAGGATCGGATGCTACGGGCGTGTCTCCCCACCTCCGCTGACAAGATCCACCTCGAGAAGGGTGTGCTCGTGATCGAGGTGGACTCCGGCTTCAAGAAGCGCTACGCCCAGCGCAAGGCGATGAAGATTCTGGCGGCCGCCCGGGAGATCCTGGGCGCCACCGAGATCCGCGTGACCGAGCTCCCCCTCATCGAGGAGATGGAGAAAAAGGAGGCCCCGGCGCCGCCTGCCAACATCCTGGTGATCGGGGTGGGGGACGGGGGGATCAACGCCCTGGAGCGGATGCGGGAAGCCGGCCTTTCTGGGGTGCGTCTGGTGGCAGCGGACACGGACAGCCAGGTCCTCTCCATCTCCCGGGCCCAGCAGAAGCTACAGCTCGGTCCTGACCTCACGGGCGGGCGCGGCACCGGCGGGGACGTGGATAAAGGACGCCGGGCGGCCGAGGTCGTGGCATGGGAGATCGAAAGCCTTGTGAATGGGGCCCACCTGGTGTTCCTCACCTGCGGTCTAGGCGGTGGCACCGGCACCGGCGCCACCCCGGTGATCGCACATCTCGCCCGGGAGGCCGGCGCCCTGACCGTAGGGGTAGTGACCCTCCCCTTCTCGTTTGAGGGGCCGGTGCGCATGCAGAGGGCGCAGGCAGGCCTCGAGCGCTTGAAGGAAGAGGTGGACGTCATCATCGTGATCCAAAACGACCGCCTGATCGAAAAGGCCTCCGGCGTTCCGCTCGCCCAGGCGTTCGAGCTCGCGGACGAGGTCCTACGGACGGGCGTGCAGGGGATCAGCGACCTCATCACCGTTCCCGGTATCGTGAACCTGGACTTCGCCGACGTGGCCACCGTCCTCAGGGGCGCCGGCACGGCCATGATGGGCATCGGCGAGGGGCAGGGGGAGGCCAGGGCGGTCCAGGCCGCCAAAATGGCCGCCACCAACCCCCTGTTCGAGGGTGAGTCCATCCGGGGCGCCCGCAAGGTGCTCCTCAACATCACCGGGGGCGAGGACCTGACCCTGGCCGAGGTCACCCAGATCGCCGAGACGATCCGCAAGCTGATCGCCACCGACGCGGACCTAACCTTCGGGGCCGTGGTGAGGGAGGAGATGTCCGGCCGGTTGAAGGTCACCGTGATCGCCGCGGACTTCAAGAGCGCGCTTTTCGAAGAGGAGGAGTCCAGCACCCCCCACGGCCCGAGCGTCCCCCGAGTGCCCAGACGGCGCAACGTGGACCAGGAGGATGTGGACATCCCCGCGTTCCTCCGGCGCAAACGCGAAGAGTGAAGGGAGGAGTTGAATGCGCACGGTAGCCGTGCTTTCCATACTCGTCATCGGCGTTGTGACCTGGGGAGCGCCCCAGGTCCCCCTCGTGCAACTGGACGCGCTTCCGCCGGAAAGCCGGGGAGCAGTGCTGGCCGCGATCAGCACCCTGGAGAAGCTCCTCGATGACTGGCGGCTTGGCTGTGGGGCGGCGGCGCTCCAACTCGGCTGGAACGACTATCAGCTCGCCCGCTTCGTGGCCGGGCGCCTTACCGGGAAGGGCTATCCCTCCCTCCTCGCCCACCGCGGGGACGAGTGGTGGGTGCTCACCCAGGTGAGCGCCGGCGAGGCGGAGCTGTGGGTGCCGGTAATCCCGGGGATAGCCGGGCGGGAGGACGCTCAGTGCTACCAGCGGGGGGTGTTTTTGGGGCACTTGGCCTGGGCCGGCCCGGGGACATTCGACGAGGCCTACCTCAGCCCGGAGGAGATCGTCCCCCTGCCCGTGAACCGTCCGCCCTCCGTGGTCATCCGTTACAACCCTGCTCGACCTCAACCTGGGGGGGAGATCCACTTTTACGGGTCTTTCTCCGTGGACCCCGATGGGGTGATCATCTCGTTCCGGTGGGACTTCGGGGACGGCGAGACCGCCGCCACCATGAACCCCGTCCACGCCTTCCGCCAGGAGGGCGATTACATAGTGACCCTGACGGTGCTGGACGACGCGGGCAATGAGGTCACCGCCACCGTCACCGTGAAGGTGAAGACGCCAACCTCCGTCGGCGGGGGCTGCGGTTGCGGTGGCTAATCTGCGCGCTCTCGCTTTTCGCCTGCGCACAGGCCGCTGAGCTAAGCTACAACCTCGACATCACCCTCACCGAGGCCGGCGCCCTCACGGGCACGGCGCGGGTGACAGGACATACCACCTTGGCCTGGCTAGAGGCGGTGTTCCGTTGCTATCCGGCTGCTGGCTCTCCTGAGTACCTCCACCCGACGAAGGCAGAGGTAGGGAGCGAAGAGGTAGCCTGGGACTCCGTGCACCCCACCGCGTTCGTCGTTCCCCTGGGAGCGGAGGCAGGCCAGACGTTCTCGGTCACCCTGGAGTACCAAGGGTTCATCCCGTGGCTGGAGGATCAGGACGGTTACGGGACCTTCGCCCGCTCGGCCCGCTGCCTTGTTGCCTCCCAGGCTTACCCCATGCTCGCCCCTTGGGAAGGGGGCTGGGTCGTGGAGCCTGTCTTCCCCTGGGGTGACGCCGTGGTGGCGGAGGTGGCCGACTACTCGGCCCACGTGACCCTACCCCAAGGCTGGGACGTAGTGGCAACCGGCGAGGAAGAGGTTCTTTCTCCAAGCGAATACAGGATGACGGGGACGAACCTGCGGGAGTTCGCCCTGGTGGCGCTTAATGGTTACGCCATGACGGAGGCCCACGCCGAGGGCGTCCGTGTGCGCAGCTTTTTCCTCCCTGAGCACGAGGCAGCCGGAGCAGCCGCCTTGGAGTTCACCGCTGAGGCCCTGTCCATCTACACAAGGCTCTTCGGGCCTTATCCTTTCCCGGAGCTCGACATCGTGGAGGTACCGCTCAGGAATGCAGCCGGGGTGGAGTACCCCAGCCTGATCCTCGCAGGCTTGCAATACTACGCCGCCTACCCAAGTGACCCCTTGTTCTTCTCCATGATCTTCGCCCACGAGGTCGCCCACCAATGGTGGTACGCCCAGGTGGGGAACGATCAGGTAGCAGAGCCTTGGCTCGACGAGGCATTGGCCACCTACACCTCGGGCCTTTTCTTCGAACAGCGAGGAGAACTCCAGAAAATCCTCTCCTATTGGGAGGATACCTACACCCGCGGGAGGAAAAGGAACCCAAAGGCCACTGTCTCAAGCCCCCTGTGGGACTTCCCGGGCGGGGCGGGCTACGGGGGCATCGTCTATTCCGGGGGGGCGCTCTTCTTGCACGAGGTTCGGGAGCGTATGGGCGACGAGGCTTTCTTCCAAGCCCTAAGGCGCTATATTGGAGAGTACCGGTGGAAAATCGCCCACGGGGAAGACCTCCTGCGCATCCTCCGCGCGGAAAGTCCGCTCCCNTTGGACGACCTCATTCGCAAGTGGCTAGGCCTAAACTACACCCATGAGGTTGCCCTTCCGACGTGCGCCCCTTGACAGGAGTTCCTTGATGTCGTATCTGATGACCGTGGACATAACCAACGTGCTTCGCCGAAAACCGCGCGTGCGTACGGCCGGGTAGCGACCCGGGCCGTACGCTGGTGCGGCTTTCTCNCCTTTTTAACCCCTCCAGCACCCGGTCCGGGACGCTACCCGGCCTCCGTGTGTATCCCTTTNGCCTTTACCAAGCAGCTTTTGCTCGAGCCTGCCGTCTCAGGCAGGGAGGGGAAATCCGTTCAAGGAGGGGAGAAAGTGAAGTTTGAAAAGATCGTTTTGGCCTACTCGGGAGGGCTCGATACCTCCGTGATCCTCCATTGGCTCAAGGAGAACTACGACTGTGAGGTGATCACCTTCACCGCGGATCTAGGCCAAGGGGAGGAGCTATCGGGAATCGAGGAAAAAGCGCTCAAGACCGGAGCCAGCAAGGCCTATGTCATGGACCTCAAGGAGGAGTTCGTCACCGAGTACATCTTCCCCACCCTGAAGGCGGGGGCGATCTACGAAGGGCTGTACCTCCTCGGCACCGCCATGGCGCGGCCGCTCATCGCCAAATACCTCGTTGAGATCGCCCACAAAGAGGGAGCCAAAGCCGTGGCCCACGGCTGCACNGGCAAGGGCAACGACCAGGTGCGGTTCGAGGTCTCGGTCAAGGCCTTGGACCCGTACCTTGCGGTGATCGCCCCTTGGAGGGAGTGGTCCCTCCGCTCCCGGGAGGACGCGCTCGCCTACGCCAGGAAGCACGGCATCCCACTGGAGGGGATAAGCGAGAAATCGATCTACAGCCGAGATGGGAACCTGTGGCACCTATCCCACGAAGGCGGTCCCCTGGAGGACCCCTGGAACGAGCCGGAGGAGGAGATGTTCTTCCTCACGGCCTCTCCCGAACAGGCGCCGAATGCCCCGGAGTACATCACCCTAGAGTTCGAACAAGGCTTGCCGGTGGCCCTAAACGGGGAGGACCTGGCCCCGGTAGAGCTCGTCTCCGCCCTGAACGAGCTCGGCGGCAAACACGGAATCGGCCGCGCCGACATGGTGGAGAACCGCCTCGTGGGGATGAAGTCCCGGGGGGTGTACGAGACCCCAGGGGGGACGATTCTCTACATCGCCCATCAAGCCCTGGAGCACCTGTGCCTCGACCGGGAAACCCTCCACTACAAGGAACTCATCGCCCATAAGTACGCGGAGCTCGTCTACTACGGCCTCTGGTTCAGCCCCCTGCGGGAGGCCTTGGACGCCTTCGTGGGGGCAACCCAAAAGGCCGTTACCGGGACGGTGCGCCTCAAGCTCTACAAGGGAAGCTGCACCGTGGTGGGGAGGAAGTCCCCGTTCAGCCTCTACCGGGAGGAGTTCGCCACCTTCGGGGCCGACGAGGTTTACAAGCAGCAGGATGCCGAGGGGTTCATCAACCTGTTTGGGCTCCCCCTGAAGATCCGGGCCCTGGTGGAGGCGGAACACAAGGGCCAGCGGGACACCGTGCTTGAGGGGGCGTGAGATGTCCCTGTGGGGGGGCCGCTTCGAGGGAGAGACCGAGGCGCTGGTGAGGCGCTTCGGCGACTCTTTCCCCTTCGACCGGCGCCTCTACGCGGCCGACATCGCGGGGAGCATCGCCTACGCAAAAGCACTGGAGCGGGCCGGGATCATCACCCCCAAGGAGCGGGCACAGCTCGTTGAGGCCCTTGAGCGAGTCCGCGGGGAGTTCGAGGCCGGGGCCTTCTCTCCCTCCCCAGAGGACGAGGACGTCCACACCGCGGTGGAACGCAG
>MTNI01000050.1 GCA_002011415.1 Candidatus Acetothermia bacterium JdFR-47 | reverse complement strand
ACAGCTAAGGAGCTGGTGCGGGTGAAGCTCGAGTGCGTGCGGGAACGGCTAGGGGAACGCCTTCTTGTAGTCAGGCCCAAGGTAGAGAAGATTGGGGTGTTGGAGTTCGAACGCCTGCGGGACGCAGAGGCCGCTGGCCGCGCCGCCGCCCAAGAAATCCTGCCCGTTCTCAAGACCCTCTAATGGGACCGGGGGCCTATTTAGGCCCCCGATCCCAGGAGGCGAGTCAAGCGGGAAGGAGGGAGGTGAGTCACTCCACTATCAGCCCCTCTGAAAACCTGTCGTAGTCAGCAAGGAGGAACTCCTGGCTCATTGCAAGGGCATCGACAGGGCAAGCGTCTACGCACTGAGAGCAGAACGTACAGCGCGCAACATGAATGCGGATCTTCTTCTCCTCCGGCTTGAACTTGATCACCTGCGCCGGACACACCCGGATGCAAAGCTGACAGCCAATGCACTTNTCNCGGTCGTAGGTGAGTTTTCCTCGGAACTTCTCTGGCACGGGCAACGGTGGGTGGATCTTGGCCTTCCCTTCCTGCACCTTGGCAAGGAGTCCGAGCACCGACTTGGGCATGTACTTCACNGGAAACCGGTTCGTAACCGGCCGCGTGAAGAGCTGCGAAAACAGCGTTTTCAAGATCATCCCACCACCGCCTTGTCCAGGACGAGAAGCAGCAGCCCTGCCAGGGCCACCGCCGTGAGCGGGATCCAGAAACCACGTGCGATCTGATCCACCTTGAGCCGGGCGAACGCCACCCGCACCGTAGTAACCGCAACGAAGATGACCACGAACAGCTTCACGAAGAAGAAGGCGAGATCCAAGATCTGCCCCCCTACCCCCCCGATCCCCAAGGGGGCAGCGATCCCGTAGGGGACAAACAGCGCCACGACCAAGGCAGCCATGGCCACCGTCTTCAGGGCGTCGGCGAGGTAAAACAGGGCTAGGTTGGCGCCCGAATACTCCGCCATGAGACCCCCGGCGATTTCGGTCTCGGCCTCCGGGATGTCGAACGGGATCTTGGAGAGCTCAGCCGGGGTCACCACAAGCAGAGTCCCAAGGAGGAGCAGAAGCCCCAGCAACCCCAATGGTCCCACTTGGGTCCAAAGGGGAGTCCCCGCCACAGTAGCCAAGGAGAACGCCGGGCCCACTCCCAAGCCGGAGAGGCGCCACGCCAGACCTACGATCACCAGGGCCAGCGGGAACTCATAGGACATGAGCATCACGATCTCGCGCTGAGCACCCACCGCGGCGTAGGGGGAACCAGCGGCGAATCCACCGATGGCCATGGCGACCGCCGGCACCGCGAGGAGATACAGGATCAAAATCAGGTCCCCGTAGCTTGAAAGCACGGGGGCGAAGGGGCCTATCGGTAGATAAAGGAGCACCGTGGCCGAGGCCACCACTGCCAGGAACGGCATCAGGGAAAAAGCCCACCGGACCGCGGTGCGGGGAATGATCGTCTCTTTCACCAAAAGCTTCCCCAGGTCGAGGAAAGGCTGCCTGATCGGAGGGCCGATCCGTCCCTGCATTCTGGCAGCGAGCTTTCTGTCTATACCTTTGTACACGAGGCCCACGAGCACCCCGCCAAGAAGCACCAGGGCTACCTGCCACAGAGCCTGAAGCACGCTCATCCGCAGATCCTCCGCGTCTTCTCCCGGGAGAGCTTGAGCAGCTCCTCCTTCCACATCACTCGTTCCTCCATTCCCCGTACGATGTGCACTCGATCCATGCAGCACATGCAAGGGTCGATGGAGGCAGCAATGATGGGGATATCGGCGATCTCTTGATCCTCGAACATGGGCACCCAGGGCATGAGGTTGGAGTAGGTAGGGGCCTTGACCTTCCACACTACCGGCTCTTCTTTCCCGGCCTCAAGGCGCACGTAGTGGATCACCTCGCCCCGGGGGGCCTCGTGCCGCCCGATCCCCTCGCCCTCGGCCTTTTTGAGCTGGGCGAGGAGGGCCGGCACCTTGGGGATGGAGGTGATCTCCCCCTCAGGCATCTCCTCCANNCACCGCTCGATGATGTCAATGGACTGGGCCACCTCGAGGAGACGTACCACGATCCTGTCGTACACGTCCCCCCTGACCTCGAGGTCCGCGTCCTCGGGGGTGATCGCCTTGANCCCCAGGTCACCGTAAACGAGATACGGCCAGTCCTGTCGCACGTCCTTCCTCAAGCCCGATGCCCGGGCGGTAGGCCCCACGGCGCACAGGACCTCAGCCTCGTCCGGCTCAAGCACCCCCACGTCCCGCGTCCGGGCCTCCACCGAGGCGTCCCGCAGGAACCGGTCGGAGAGCTCGGCAAGCAGCCCTCGGTAGTAACGGATCATCTCCTGCACCCGGGGGTACTGCTCCGGCAAGATATCCCGGCGCACGCCCCCGTAGATGGGGATGGCGTAGTTCACCCGGTTTCCGGTGAGCTCCTCCAGGATGTCCATTACCTTCTCCCGCACCTTCCAGGTGAGGTGAAGGAGGGTATCAAAGCCCAGCTCGTGGGCCGCTACCCCTGCCCACAGGAGATGTGAATGGATACGCTCCAGCTCGCCTACGATCACCCGGATGTACTGGGCCCGGGGCGGGACCTCGATCCCGGCCGCGTTCTCCACCGCCTGCACGAGCGCCAGAGGATGCGATATAGAGCAGATGCCGCAGATGCGCTCGGCCAGATACAGCACCTGAATCAGGTTGCGCTGCATGCCCATGAATTCGATCCCCCGGTGGGCAAACCCGGGCTTGATGTCCACCCCTACGATCCGCTCCCCCTCCACCTGGAAGGTGAACCGGATCTGCTCCTTCAAAGCTGGGTGGACAGGACCGATCGGGATCTCAAACGTCTTATTCTCCATCCCGCTCCTCCCACCTCACCTTTCGCTTGACAAATGACTGGAGCTCGGGTTCGTCCTTCCGCCAGGGGTGGACGGGAAGGTCGTCGAACAGGAACACGTGCTGGGTGCTGGGGATCCCTTCGAACTCGACCCCCAAAAACTCGATCTTCTCCCGCTCGGTGGTCTCGGCCCCGGGGAGGATTCCGCACAGGGACGGGACCACGGGGTCAGACTTGGGCACCGAAAGCCGCAGCGTGACCAGCACTTCCCCCCCCTCTGTGCCGAACCCCACCGCGAAGTGATAAAGGAGTTCTATCTCCTCTCCGCAGTCGCGCCCGGAGATGATGGAGATGTGAAGCGGCCCCAAGTTCTTCAGGGTTTCGACCGCGACGAGGAGGGCATCTCGGTCGATCTTCCCCCAGATCTCTTCGATCGTCTGAGGGGCCTTCACCCCCACGGTGCGGGTGCGGATCTCCGGGTCCCGAAGCCGCTCCCCCAGGGCTTCCTCAAGGGCGGAAAGAACCTCATGCGCCCTCATACGGCCTCCCCTGCCTCCAGCCGCTCCAGCTTGGCCACGGCCTTCACCACCCCGTCGATGATCGCTTCCGGACGCGGGGGACAGCCGGGCACGTACACGTCCACCGGGATGATCTCGTCCACCGGCCCCACGATGTTGTAGGACTCGTAGAACACACCGCTCGTGGTCCCGCAACCGCCCACGACCACCACCGCCTTGGGGTCCGGGGTCTGCTCATAGATACGGCGGAGGCGCTCGGCCATGGGCCGGGTCACCGCCCCGGTGACGAGGAGCACGTCGGCATGTCGGGGGGAGCCCACGAGCTTTATCCCGAACCGCTCCACGTCATAGCGAGGAGTAAGGGCAGCCACGATCTCGATGTCACACCCGTTGCAAGATCCGGTCGGCACGTGGAACACCCACAGCGCCCGTTTGAACGCGGAAAGCTTCATCCCTTGCCTCCTAAGTGAGCATCACGACAAGAAGCGCCACCGCCAGAAGCACCACAAGCCAGGTCATGTAATCGCCCAGGAAACCGGTGTGGAAAGCCTGCACTCTATCCACAAATGGCCGCAGTCCTTCCACGAACCCCCAGTACAAGTGCTGTCCTCCCACGTGGGCTCCCTCCGGGACCTGTTCCCCGGAGAGGAACGGCATGTCCTGCTCAGTCCCGGCTTTGTAGGTACGCCGCCCTCTGAACCAAAACGCCCACGCAAGGAGTGCTACCCCGGCCGCTAGGGCCAGCCAGACGAGCGGACTCCAGAACCCCTGTCCCGTCACAAGGCGCATGTCAACCCCCCAGCACGGCTGCCAAGTACAGATCCCGTCCCCGCCACAGGGCCTCTGCCGCCGGGGTCACCATGTGCCGGACGAAAAAGTCCGGCACCAGGCCAAACGCCAGGATTATTGCCGCCAGCACCCCCATGGCGATGAGCATTCCCAAGGGCGCTGGCTGGACGGTCCGCAGCCGGGGTCCCAGGAACACCCCCTGGAACGCCCGCACGAACACCGCCAGTAGAAGGATCGAGCCCAAAACGGCGATCGCGGTCAGGATAGGGGACAGGCGGAAACTCGATTCGTAGATCAAGAACTTTGAGGCAAAGCCGTTGAGCGGCGGGATCCCGGCCAGGGCAAGTGCCCCCAGGAAGAAGAAGCCGCTCGTCCACTTAAGGTCGTGCCCGAGGCCCCCCAAGGCCCGCAGGTCCTTGGTGCCGCAGGCCCGCTTGACCACGCCCGCCGCCAGGAACAGAAGGCCCACCGTGGCAGCATCGTTCATCATGTGAAAGATGCCGCCCTTCATTGCCACCAAGCCAAAATCGGGGCGGGAAGAGATCACCGTCAGCCCCACCCCCACCCCAAGGAGCATGTAGCCGATCTGAGACACAGCCCCGTAAGCGATCAGCCGCCCGAGGTCCGTCTGGATGACGGCCATGAGCGCAGCAACCAACAACGTCAGGGTACCAAGGGCCGTCACCAACCACCCCACCGCCGGGGTAGAAAGCGCTCCCCCGTACAGGGTGAACAGCACCCGGAACAAGCCGTACAGGGAGGCCTGGGTGTTGGCCACAAGCACGATGGCGGCTTGAGCCGGCGCCTCCCCATAGGCGTCCGGGGCCCACATGTGGGCCGGCACCGTCCCTGCCTTCATGAGGAGCCCCCCGAGGAGTAGTCCGAGGGCCACCTTGTCGAGCGGGGTCCCGGAGATCTTGGAGGAAAGGTAGGCGATGTTTAGGGCCCCGTACTCCCCGTACAGGATCCCCACAGCGAGGAGCACCAATAGTCCGCCCACGGTGTACATGGCCATGGCCTTGAACGCTGCCTCTGGGGGCCGGGACTCCCAGGTGCGGTAACCGACCAGGGCGCAGGCGGCGATGCTGGTAACCTCCAGGAACACGAAGTTGAACATGTCGCCGGTGTACTCCATTCCCAGCATCCCCGCCCACAGGAGGAAGAACAACGTCATGGCCAAGGTCTTGCCCTGCTCTTCTTTGAGGAACTGGAACGCGTACATCAAGGAAGCGAGCCCCACCAGGGCGGTGATGAGCCCCATGAACGCCGACATCCCGTCCACCACCAGAACGATGCGGATGGGGAACCCTCCTTGGACCACGGTGGCCGTGGGGGAAGCGGCCCCCAGGGTGTAGAGCTGGATCCCGGAGGTAAACACCTGCACCGCCAGTGCTACCACCATGGCACAGGTGAACGCTGCCACCAGGATCGCCCACAGGTCCCGCAGGTTCCGGTGAACCTTGGCGAAGATGGGCAGGGCGAAGGCCCCGAGGAGGGGCACTGCTATCGCCAAAATCGGCACATGGATTCCGATCGTCATCCCTTAAGCTCCCTGATCTTCCCAGCGTCCAGAGTCCCCCGGTGGCGGTAGATCACCACGGCGAACGCAAGCATGAGGGCCGTGGTGGCCAGGCCGATGACGATGGAGGTGAGAGTCAGGGCCTGGGGAGTGGGGAGCACCATGCGAGCCCCTGGCGGAGCGTAGGTGTAGATCGGCGCCACCCCTCCCCGCACGTACCCCAGCGTCACGAGGAACAAGTTCACCCCGCTCTCGATCAACGTGATGCCGATCGCCAGCTTGATCAGGTTGCGGCGGGTAAGGAGCGTCCACAGCCCCAAGGCAATCAGAATCATGCACACGGCGAACGGGAAGTTACCGATCATCTTTTCCTCCGAAGAGGCCGAACAACACCACCACAGAGCCCAGCCCCGCGATCACCTTCAGGCCCACAGCCCAGTTCATAAGGGGAAGCGTGCCGCCGGTATCGAGGAACCCGGGGTTCGGCCCCGGGGGCACCGGCACCCCGAACAGGCCTCCGCCCCCCGCAAGGACGTTTCTAAAGAACGTGACCCCGATTCCCAGGAAGGCGAGGGCAATGAAGGCAATAGCCCCCAGGTCCTCCAGCAAGGAGAGCAGGGTCTTCCTCCGCTTCAGGCGCTCCGCCCCGAAGACGACCACGATTAGCGCCACCGCCGAGGCGACTACCGCCCCGCCCTGAAAGCCGCCTCCCGGGGTGAGGTGCCCATGCATGATCACGTAGCCCCCGAAGGCGAGGATCATAGGCACGATGATCCGGGCGATCGTTCGCACCACTACGCTCATCGTGTGATCCTCCTCAGCATCAAGGCCACGCCCACCACGGCGCACAAAAGCACCGTGGCCTCACCCAGGGTGTCAAAGCCTCGGTAGTCGAACACCACCGAGGTCACCACGTTGTTGGCCGCGGCCTCTCCTTGGGCGTTTGCAATGAAGTAGTCATCCATGTCGCTCGCCCAGGGGAGCCCGAAGGGGTGCATCCAAGCGGCCGCCCCGAGAAGGAACCCCACCACCACGAGGAGCGCCCCCACCTTGAGCCACCTCATTCTTCCTCCTTACGCCGAGTCTTCCGGATGGCGAGGATGTAGATGGCGGTAGTAAGGGCCGCCCCAATCCCAGCTTCGGCAATGGCCACGTCCGGGGCCTGAAGGAGGTAGAACTCCAGGGACAGTAGCAGGCTCGAAGCGGCCAGGGCGATCACCGCAGCCAGCAGGTCCTTTAGCCACACAGCCAGGGCCGCCCCAGCCACGATCAGCACCAACGTGAGCACCTGGAGCACGCCCCACAGGGTCATCGCTTGTCCTCCAGTCGATCCACCACAGCCTGGAACGGCTTGATCCCCGCCTGGTGGGCCCCGCGGGCCAGGGCATGGGAACCGGTGGGGTTGGTGAGAAGCAGGAACACGAGCGCCAAAAGCGCGTGCACCGCCAGGGTACCTCCTTCGCCCCCTCCCCGCGCGAACCCGTAGATCACCACCGCCAGGATGGAGAAGATGGAGCCGAAGGTGGTGCATTTGGTGGCGCCGTGGATGCGGGTGTATACGTCCGGAAACCGGATCAGGGCCACCGCCCCCAGGCCGTTGAAGACAGCCCCGATGGCGAGAAAGATATAGATCAGGACATTCACTCCAGGCCTCCTGCCAGATACCGGGCTATGTACAGGGTAGCAATAAAGGAAAGGAGCGCGTAGACGATGGCCACGTCCACTAGCACCACCTGCCCGAAGGCAACGCCCAGGAGCACCATGGTGGTAACTACTAGGGTGTTTATGGTGTCCAAGGCCACCGCCCGGTCAGCGGCCGTGGGGCCGATTGCAAGCCTGAGCACGGAAACGCACATAAAGGCGAGCATCACCGCCGCCGCCACCCCGAAAGAGAGCTCCACTATCATTCCGCGATCCTCCTCGCCCAGGTGGGGAAGGACCCGCAGACGTCCTCGGGCCGCGGCTCCTTGTCCTTGACGTTGATCCAGTGGACGTAAAAGTCGCCTGTGTCGTCATCCACGTCCACCGTCAGGGTGCCGGGGGTGAGGGTGATTGAGTTGGCGAGCACCGTGCGCCCCAGGTCCGTCCTAAGGCCCGGGTTGAACCGCACGATCCCGGGCCGGATGCGACCGGTGATTATCCGCCAGGCCACGTCCAGGTTGGCTCGGGCCATGGCGAGGAAGAAAGGGCCTATGAGGTAAAAGAAAAACAGCACCCACCGGTGGGGTTGGAGCATTCTCCAGCCGCCGCGCTCCCATAGCAGGCGCCCTCCTAGGAGCCCCGCTAGGACGGAAAGCACCACTCCCGCGATGAGTTCAGAGGAAGACCACAGGCCAATGGGGCCTGTCCAGAGAACGAGCAACAAATAAACGGCAAGCGCGAATGCGGCCGTCGTTGCCCACTCGGCTGCCTTACGCATGTCGAAGGGAATATACAGCTTTGCCCAAGAACCTGGCAAGTCGAAAAAAGCAGGCAAACCCGGGCTCCTGCGGGAAGTCATCAGAAAAACTGATCGCGATCAGCTACGGGCACGTCCTTGCGGGCCCGGTCCGAGGGGGGATAAGATCCCTTGCCATGCACGAAATCAGGACGGGATTTGGTGATATCCTCAAGCGCCAGCTCGAACTTGCCGAGCGCAACTACGAATTCCTCGCCGACCGAGGAGTACGGGCGATCAACGTCATGGGGGCCATCGGCTCGGGGAAGACCGCGCTCATCATCCAGATGGCCCAACGTCTCCAAGGGAAGGGCGTCCGGGTTGGGGCCATTGCCGGGGACGTAGCCGGGGACGACGACTACCGGCGGTTCCAGGCAGCAGGACTCCCTAGCACCGTCATCAACACGGGTGACGACTGCCACTTGGACGCCCACCGGGTGGGGCACGCCTTAGAGGAGTTTCCTCTGTCGGCAGTGGACGTACTGTTCATCGAGAACGTAGGGAATTTGGTGTGCCCGGCCGACTTCCCCCTGGGCACAGACCAAGACCTGGTGGTCATCTCCGTGACCGAAGGGGAAGACATGGTGAGAAAGCACCCCAAGATGTTCGCCCAGACGGACGTGATCGCCATAAACAAGGTGGACCTCGCCGAAATCGTGGGAGTCGACCCCCAGCGGATCGTCGAGGACTACCGCAAGGTGAACCCCCACGGCCGAGCGGTGCTCACGGATGCAAAAAGCGGCCGGGGGGTGGAAGAGCTCCTCTCCGCCCTGGGCTTCTAGAATGCACGAGTACTCCCTCGCGCACTCGCTGCTCGAAGGGCTGCTTGAACACCTCGCAGCCCACCCGGCGGAGGGGCGCATCGTGAAGGTACACGTCCGCCAGGGGGAGCTCCTCACCCTCTCCCAGGAAGCACTGCGGGAAGCGTGGCGGATCCTCTCCGAAGGGACACCGGTGGCCGGGTCAGAGCTTGTGATTGAAAAGGTGCCGGTCAAGGTACGATGTCCTAACTGCGCCTACCAAGGAAAAGTCCAGTACCTCGCTGAAGAAGGCTGGCACTACACAATCCCGGTCCTTTCCTGTCCTAAATGCGAAGGGCGAGTAGAAGTGGTGGAAGGGAAGGACCTGGCTATCACCGCCCTCTCAGTGGAAGATCAAGAGCCTACACCCACAGAAAATCCTCCAAGCTGACATCGAGGGAGTACATACCTGTACGGCGAAGATCCCTTCCAAAAGGGACCTTAAACCAGACCCGAAGCTCGCCCAAAACAAGATCATCAGACACCAGTACAGTCAACCTAATGCAGAAAGAGCATTGGAAAGAGGGGAAAAACGAGCTAGGCCTAGGTGGCCCCTTTTGACCCCCAAAAGGGACGGTGGACGAAAGAAGGCCTGCCGGGGCACAATGGAAAGGCCAGGGGCTCATCAAAAGGACGTATCCGCCCCTCGCAACACTGGTAGAGGTGTGAAAAAAACGAGGTGGTCATGGTGAAGCAATCCGAGTCCATCGGATCCACACGGCGCATCGTTCTGGCAAGAGCCGCCGACGAAAAAATCCGCAAGGGCAGAAAAGGAAGCGGCGGGGCCGTCACTGCACTGCTCCTTTCGGGGCTAGCTAGGGGCGAATTCGACGCTGTAGTGGCCACCATCAAAAGCCAGGGGATAGAAGGCAAAGCGGTGGTGATAAGGGACAAGGAAATNCTGCTCCGCGCTGCTGGCTCAAGGTGGACACTCGTTGAAAACCTGAAATTGCTTCACCAAGCCCTCTCCTCTTACCAGGTGGGGAAGGCGGCTGTAGTCTGCACCCCGTGTCAGGCACACTTCTTAAGACAAACGGCCACTTTTCCATTGGTAGAAGGGGCCGATTTCTCAGAGAGACTCGCACTGATCGTAGGGCTTTTCTGTATGGGCACCTTCAGCCAGCCTTCCTTCACTGCCTTCTTGCGCCGCCGCTTCGGTGTTTCCCCTACAGAAGTTACTGATGTAGCT
>MTNI01000228.1 GCA_002011415.1 Candidatus Acetothermia bacterium JdFR-47 | reverse complement strand
TTGAGGAGCGCCTTCAGGGTGTGAAACACCTCCGCCCCGTAGCGCAGGGCCTCGGAGAAGTACTCGGCCCCGATGGGAACGATCATGAACTCCTGGATTGCCAGGTCGTTGTCAGCGTGGGCCCCTCCGTTCAAAACGTTCATCAGAGGGATGGGCATCTGGCCCGCCCGGGCGCCCGCGATGTACTTGAAGAACGGGATCCCCAAGAACTCAGCCGCGGCCTTGGCCACCGCCAACGATACCCCCAGGATGGCGTTCGCCCCAAGGCGCGATTTATTGGCAGTGCCATCCAGGTCGATCAGGACCTCGTCGATCTCCTCCTGCCACAGGGGATCCATGCCCACGATCTCGGGGGCAATGATCTCGTTCACGTTGCGCACCGCCCTGAGGACCCCCTTGCCCAGGTAACGCTCGTCGCCATCCCGCAGCTCCAACGCCTCATGGGTGCCGGTGGAGGCGCCGGAGGGCACGGCGGCCCGAGCTTGAGTGCCGTCCTCCAGGGTGACCTCCACCTCCACGGTGGGGTTGCCACGCGAATCCAGGATTTCCCGCGCCCATACGTCTTGAATTGTGTTCATCTCATCACCTCTCGCCGCAGGAGTGTACCCCTTGAGGGGAAGACCCCCAAGGAAGGCTGTCCCAAGAAAAAGGGGCCGGCTGTAAGGCCGGCCCCTTCGGTTTCCCCGTTAGGAGCCTACTCTTTGTACAGAAGGTCGAGGTGGAGCTCCATGGAGAGGTCGAGCACGAGGCCTCCGACCCCCTTCTGAGCCACCACGTACGCCTGCTGCAGGTTGGCCCACAGCGGGATCCACGGCACGTCGTAGGCGGACAGGATCTGAATGGCCTGATAGAGCTTGGCCCTCTTCTCGTCGTCCACCACGGTCAGGGCGACCTCAGCGATGTTCTTGTAGGCGTCGTAGTTGGGATGGAGGTTGAAGAAGGTACCCAGCCCATCAGGCGACTCCACCGTCCAGGGCAGGAGGAAGTTGGACGCCTCGAGGTAGTCCGGATACCAACCAAGGAGGAACATGTCGAAGCCGCCCTGGGACATCCGCTCGATGTAGGCGCCCCACTCCAGGGACTGGATGGTGATCTCCACCATGCCGGTCTCCTCGATGGCCTGCTTGAGCACTGCAGCCACGTCGGCCTCGGTGGTGCCGTAGTGCTTGGGGGAGTACCACAGGTTCACCTTGAGCGGGTTGTCCTCGGAGTAGCCAGCGAGCCTGAGCAGCTCCCGGGCCTTCTCCAGGTCCCGCTTGGGGAAGACGTCGATGGAGGAGCCGGCCGGCGGAAGCCCCGCGGGCACCATGGTGTAGATGGGCTTGTTCAACCCGGAGAACACCTGCTGACAGATAGCGTCGCGGTCCACCGCGTAGGTGATGGCCTGGCGCACGAACACGTTATCAACCGGCGGCTGGGTCACGTTGAACAGGAGGTAGCGGATACCGGCGCTGGGCCCGGCGATGACCTGGAGGTTGGGGTTGCCCTTGAGGTCCATGATATCGATCGGGTTCAGCGTCCGGTAGGCGATGTCGATATCCCCGGCCTCGATCGCGGCCCGCAGGGCAGCCGCGTCAGAGTACATTACCCACACGATCTTCTTGGTCTTGGGCGCGGCGCCGAAGTAGCCGTCATAGGCCTCGAGGACCACGCGCTCGTCCGGCACGTACTCCACGAGCTTGTACGGCCCGGTGCCGGCGTAAGTGCCCCTGGCGAAGTCATCCGCCGGGGTGCTCTTCGGGGAGTAAATCAGGGCCGGGATCACGTTGTCGGTCATGCGGATGAGGAAGGTAGCGTCCGGGTAATTGAGCGTGATTTTAACGGTGAGGTCGTCCACCACGTCGATGGACTTGATGGCCCCCTTAATTAGGGCGACACCGCCTTCGGGACCGTCCAGCCGCAGCGTGCGCTCGAGAGACCACTTCACCGCATTGGCATCACAGACAGCCCCATCCCAGAACTTGATCCCCGGGCGGATGTGGAACGTGTACACAAGGCCGTCGTCCGAGATCTCCCACGACTCGGCAATGGCTGGCACCAGCTTGTTGGTCCCCGGCTCGAGACCGAGGAGAGCCTTGGTGGTGTGCCGCAGGATGTGCCAGGTNAAGTGGTCGTAGGAGTTAGCAAAAGATAGCTCCGTAATCCGGTCTGTGGTACCCAGAATCAGGATATCACTTGCCGCAAGGCCCGCCACCGCAAAAACTGCTAGAAAACCGATAATTGCCAGCTTCTTCATGTACTACTCACCTCCGTTTCAAATGGACAACACGAAAACCATAAAACTCCTTCCTTTGACCACCTCCCTCAAGGGAATCTGATCCAGACCCAATATTATATGCAGCCCGAACGCGCCTGTGAAGGGCTAGCCCACTTTCTTCCTGCGGCGCTTCGGGTTAACCATGTCCGAAATCCCCTCGCCAATGAGGCCGAAGCCCAACGACAGAAAGAGGATCATGAGGCCGGGGAAGGTGATCAACCACCAATAACCGGCTTGGAGGAACCGCTGCCCGTTTTGGATGTCGAAGCCCCAATCCGGGGCNGGAGGAGGAAGGCCGTAACCAAGGAAGGAGAGGGCCGCCTCCGTGAGGATGGCGTCCGCGATGTTGAACGACGACACCGCCATGATGGCGTTCACCGTGTTGGGGGCGATGTGCCGAAGCAGGATTCGAGGGCCGGGGACGCCCACTGCCCGGGCCGCTTCCACAAACGTCTGCTCCCGCACCCTGAGCACCTCCGCCCGGGTGATGCGGAAGTAGGTAGGCACGTAGACGAATGCAATGGAGGCGATCATGGGGGTTATCCCCATCCCGATCACTGCCACCAAGGCGATGGCCAAGATCATCGACGGGAAGGAATAGATCGCATCCATCGTGAGGGAGAGCCCTCGGTCCAGCCACCCGCCCACGTACCCTGAGACCCAGCCGATGAGGGACCCGGCCGTCATGGCGATGGCGATGGAGGCAAAGGCCACCACGATCGGCGCCCAACCGCCGGCGATGACGCGGCTGAACACATCCCGCTGGAGATGGTCGGTGCCCATCCAATGGGAGGCCGATGGCGGCGCGAGCCGAGGGAAATCGGCGTAGCTATCCTCCGGATTATACGGCGGCGCGAAGGGCAAGAGGCCGTATTTCCCCTCTCCGCGGGGACCGCAGATGATCGCCATTAGGATGAANGAAATCACGATCACAAGCCCCACCTGGAGCAGGGTCTGATGGCGGATCGCCGTTCGCCCCCGTCTCAGCGCCCGGATGGGCCAAAGGACCGCGTGTACAAGCCACCGGGACATCAGTACCTCACCCTCGGATCGATGAAGGAGTAAAAGATGTCCACCACCAAGTTGATGGTGGCGATGAAAATCCCGATGAAGGCAATGGTTCCCTGAAGCGCCCACCAGTCGCGGGCGTCAAGGCTCCGCACCAGAAATCCCGCGATCCCCGGCCAGGAGAAGACGGTCTCGGTGAGCACCGCACCGCCCATCAGGATGGCAAACTGAAGGCCGAGCACCGTGACGATCGGGATGAGNGCGTTACGCAAGGCGTGCTTGAGCACCACCACCCGCTCGCTCAAGCCCTTGGATCGAGCAGTGGTTACGTAATCAGCGTCGAGCACCTCGAGCATGGAGGCTCGGGTGATGCGCCCGAGGAGTCCGGCCTGTGCCAGCCCCAGGGTGATGGCGGGAAGCGTGAGGTGCTTAATCACGTCCAAAAGGAGTGCCCCATCTCGGTGCAGGATGGCGTCCAGGAAGTAGAACCCGGTGATCCTCTGAAACGTGAACGCGTACCGACCCGCCAAGCGGCCAGCCACAGGGAACCACCCCAGCTTCACCCCGAAGATCACCTGCAGCATGAGCCCCACCCAGAAGATNGGGAGAGCAAAAGATCCTATATGAAATAAACGCACGCTGTGATCGACGGGACTGTCAGCGCGGGTGGCCGCCAGGATCCCGGTAGTGATGCCGAACAGCGCCGCGAAGAACATGCCCCAGATGGCCAGTTCTAGGGTGGCGGGGAGACGGGTAAAAAGCTCGTACAAAACCGGTTTTCCCGTTCGGGACGACTTGCCGAAATCCCCGCGCAGGATCCCACTCAGATACTCCGCGTACTGAACGCGGAGGGGCTTGTCGAGCCCCATGTCGTGGCGCTTTTGCTCGATGAGCTCCGGAGAGATGTTCCGCCCACCCAGCATGGCGAGCACCGGGTCCCCGGGCATCAACCGAAGCACGAGGAATACAACTGAAAGAAGAATAAAAACCATGGGGACAGTCAAAATAACCCGTTGTACTATATATTTCAACAAGCCGCCCATAGGTCCCAGTCCCCTCCGTTTTGACGGAGGCAACTATAGCCGACTCCGCCTCTCCTGCCAAACACCCCCCGCTCACTGCAGCGATGCTCCCGCTTCGTTAAAATCTNAGTTATGGATAGCAGAAGGCTGCGCGAGGCATTCCTCGGATACTTCGAGCGACAGGGACACAAAGTCCTGCCATCGGCAAGCCTGATCCCGAACGACCCGACACTCCTTTTCACTTCGGCTGGGATGGTGCAGTTCAAGGATATTTTCTGGGGCAAGGTGCCGCCCCGCTATCCGCGGGTCACAACCTGCCAGAAGTGCTTCCGCACCACCGATATCGAACGGGTGGGAACCACCGCCTACCACCANACCTTCTTCGAGATGCTGGGAAACTTCTCCTTCGGGGATTACTTCAAGGAAGGGGCGATCCGCCTCGCTTGGCGGTTCCTCACCGAAGAGCTCNCCCTGCCCAAGGAACGCCTGTGGGTCTCGGTGTACGAAGAGGACGAGGAGGCGTACGCGATCTGGCGGGATGTGATTGGGATCCCCGAGGAGAAGATCGTGCGCCTTTCGAAAGAACACAACTGGTGGGGCCCGGTGGGGGGACAAGGTCCCTGCGGCCCCGACACCGAGATCTTCTGGGACTGGGGAGAAGAGCACGCCTGTGGCCCTGACTGCAAAGGCCCTGCCTGCGACTGCGAAAGGTTCAGTGAGATCTGGAACCTGGTGTTCATGCAGTACGACGCCCAGCCCNACGGGGTTCTGAAGGAGCTCGCCCGCAAGAACATCGACACCGGCATGGGCCTCGAGCGCACCACCGCGGTCCTGGAAGGCGTAACGAGCGACTTCGACACCGACCTCTTCCGTCCCATAGTCGAGGAGATCGAGCAACTCTCGCCTGTGGCCAAGGAGGAAGTTGCTACCCGGAACCTNATCGCCGACCACGTGCGGGCCCTGGTGTTCCTCATCGCCGACGGGGTGCTTCCAGGGAACGAAAAGCAGGGTTACGTACTGCGCCGGGTGCTCCGGCGGGCGGTGCGGGCCGCGGACCGGCTCGAGCTCCCCCCAGGGATCCTCACCCACCTCGTGGAGCCGGTGGTGGCCACCCTGGGCGATGTGTACCCGGAGATCGTGGACCGCAGATCGCTCGTGGAGCAGGTTCTCACCCAAGAGGAGAAAACGTTCCGCCGCACCCTCAGGGCAGGGGAGAACCGCCTGCGGGAACTCCTCGCCATGCTTTCGTCCGGGGAAGTACTTCCCGGGGAGGCGGCATTCGAGCTTTACGACACGTACGGCTTTCCGCTCGAGCTCACCGAGGAGATAGCCAGGGAAGCGGGGGTCGCGGTGGACAAACAGGGGTTCGAGCGGGCGATGGAGGAGCAGCGGGCCCGCTCACGCAAGGTCTCGACCTACGACGGAGGCACGGCCTCCGAGGAAGCGGTGGCGGCTAGGGAAACTAAGTTCCTCGGCTACGAGACCCTGGAAGTCGAAACGCCCCTAGAGACTATCCTGACGGAGTCCGGAGAACCTTGCGATCTCGCGGGAGAAGGGGAGTGGCGATTCGTGTTCCCCGAGACCCCGTTCTACGCCGAGGCGGGGGGACAGATCGCCGACACGGGCTTAATCGAAAACCTCAGCCGCCCGGGCCGGGCGGAGGTCACGGACGTGCAGAAGTCCCCCCACGGGACCCTCCACTTCGTTAAGGTCACGGAAGGGGAGTTCAGGCCCGGGGACCGATGTCGCCTAAAGGTAGACGAGGCCAGAAGGCGGGCCATCGAACGAGCACACACCGCCACCCACCTCCTCCACGCCGCCCTGCGCAAGATCCTGGGCGAGCACGTGATCCAGGCCGGTTCCTGGGTGGGTCCGGAAGAGCTGCGGTTCGACTTCACCCACTTCTCCGCCCTCTCCGAAGAAGAACTCTCGCAGGTAGAGGAACAGGCGTTCGCGCCGGTCCTCGCCGACATCGCCCTCCGCATCCAGGAGATGGCCCTGGAGGAGGCCAAGGCGTACGGGGCCATCGCCCACTTCGAGGAGGAGTACCGGGGGAAGGAGCGGGTGCGGGTGGTGGAGGTCCCCGGGGTGTCCGTGGAGCTGTGCGGGGGAACTCACGTCAGGCGCACCGGGGAGATCGGCCCCCTCGTCATCCTCGCGGAAGAAGCGGTGGCCGCCGGCACCCGCCGCATCCGCGCCCTAGTGGGGGAACGGGCCCGAAGCTTTCTCTCCTCCCTGCGGGACGAACGCCGGCAGCTCGCCCGGCTCCTCAAGGTGCCGGAGGGAGAGGTCCTCCAGGGGGTGGAACGGATGCAAGGGGAGCTCGCAGAGCTTCGCCGGTGCGTGGAGTCACTGGAGGGGGAGCTTGCAAGCCTACGGGCGCGGGAACTCGCCGCCCGAGCCGAGGAAGTGGAAGGCGTGAAGCTCCTGGGGGCCGTGGTCGAGGGAGGCCCAGAACAAGCCAAACGCCTTGCGGATCTCCTCGCCGACCGCCTGGGCCGCTGTGCTGTGGTTCTGGGCACCAAGGCCGGGGAGAGGGCGGTGGTGGTGGCCAAAGTGGTGGACGAGCCGCGCCTCAACGCCGGGGACCTGGTGCGGGTTGCGGCCCAAGCCCTGGGGGGGAAAGGAGGCGGCCGCCCCACCTTCGCCCAAGGCGGGGGCCCCAAAGCCGAGGCGCTCCCTCAGGCCATCGAGGTGGCTCTCGCGGAGGCCCGCGAGCGGCTCAAATGAGCCGGACGGGCATGCACACGTAGATAAAGCCCTCGTCCCCCGGCGCGATATCGCCTGCGGGCTCGATCAGCCCGGCCCGCTCCGGTGCCGACAGCCACAGCGCCACCTGATCGGAGTCCATGCGCCGCAGGGCATCGATCAGGTATTCGGCCTTGAATGCGATCTCGATGTCCTTGCCCGGGGGCTTAGAGAGCCGCACTCGCTCGTGCCCCTCACCTTTTTCCTTCGACGCCGAGGATACCTCCACCGCGGTCTCGCCGGCGGATGCCTTGAGAGTCACCGCGCCCGACTCCTCGGTGGCCGTGATCTCCATGCGCCGCAGGGTCTCGAGGAACGCCTCCCGCGGCAAAAACAGGCCGATCTCGTTATCCCGGGGGATGACCCGCTCGAAGTCGGGGAACTGCTCCTGGATGAGCCGGGTGGAGAACAGCACCGGCCCGGCGGCGAAGTGGAGCTGACCTTCCTCCTCGTAAACCTGCACTTCCTCGGCTTCCACCGCGGAGAGCACCCGATGAAGGTCTCCCAGGATCTGGGCGTCGACGAGGAAGGAGGCCTCGTACCCCTCGGGCAACCCCTCCACGGGCACCCGCTTTATCGCCAGGCGATACCCGTTGGTGGCGGCGAGCTTCACCGCCCCGTCCCGGAACACGAGGTCCACCCCGGTGAGGGCGAGTCGGGTGGTCTCGGAGGCACGGAGGGCGGCGAACGCCGTCTGGGATATGGCCCTGAGCAGAGCCGGCAGGGGCATACGGCACAGAGGGTCACGGCTGGGCCGGGCAAGCTCCGGAAACTCATCGGCGGGGAGGGTCAAAAGGTCGAAGGTGGCCTCGCCACAACGGAGGCGAACCTTCCCGTCCACCTCCTCGAGCTTCACCTCGTCCGCTTCCGGAAGGCGGGTGACGAGCTGGGCGAGGACTTGTCCCGGGCACACGAACGTCCCCTCTCCTTGCACCTTGGCCGGGACTTGACACTGGATCGCTCGTTCCAGGTCCGTGGCGCCAAGCTCCACCCCTCCCTCGACGCTGCGAAAGCGAATCCCCCCCAGGATGGGCATGGAACTGCGCCCCCCCAGGGCATGGCTGGCGGTCCTAACTCCGAAAACGAGGTCCTCACGGCCACATACGATCTCCATCTTCCCTCCTAACNAGCACNCCCAGAAAGCCCCGCGGCTTTTGGGAATCCCATAGCGAGATTCTAAACGCTCTCAGCCCACGGAAGGCGTGAGATGCCNTCAAGTCGACCCCGAAAAGCATCATATCAGGGCAAGGGGAGATGGGCCAGGATCTCCCGGCAAACCTCATCGGGGGTCAGGGTGGCNTCGATGACGTACCCGCGCGGCACCGACCGGATGAGCTCGAGATACGCAGCCCGCACCTGGGTGAAGAACGCCAGCCCCTCNCCCTCGAACCGGTCCCGGACCCGGGTCCGCTCGTAGGCGACCTGGGGAGGCAGGTCAAGCAAGAACACGTAATCGGGTTCAAGNCCTCCCGTGGCCAGGTCGTTNAGCTGNNTGAGGAGCGCGAGGTCCACCCCCCGCCCGTAACCCTGGTAGGCCAGGGTGGACAAGGTGTAACGGGAACAGAGCACCCACTTGCCCTCCCTCAACGCAGGGCGGATCACCTCCTCCACGTGTTCATGACGGTCCGCCACCATGAGGAGGAGCTCAGTCAGAGGGCGCATGGGGCGCCCGGGGTCGAGGAGCAGCCGCCTCAACTCCTTCCCGAGCTCTGTGCCCCCAGGTTCCCGGGTGGTCACATGGAGAACCCCCCGTCGGGAGAGCTCCTGCGAAAGGAGCTTAAGTTGAGTCGATTTGCCCGAAGCGTCCGGACCCTCAAGCACTACGAATAGTGGCTTCACGTTCCCTCCAGAAGATCCCGATCGCCATGAGGAGCGCCCCCAGGACTATGGCCGAATCCGCTACGTTGAAAACCGGGAAGTGCGGGAGCTCGACGAAATCCAGCACGAACCCATAGCTCAGCCGGTCGACTAGGTTGCCGACCGCTCCGGCGAGGAGGAGAGCACCCCCGGATCTGACAAGCCGCCCCGGAAGCCAGCCGAAGAGAAGGGCGGTGAAAAGCCCCGCCGCCACCGCGGCGGACAGGGCCACGAACGCCCCCCTGTGGTTGGGGAAGAGCCCAAACGCCCCGCCTGCATTGTGAACCCGGGTGAGCCTGAGCACCCCGTCTATCACGGGCACGGACTCCCCCGGAAGAAAACTCCGCAACACAAGCCACTTGCTGAGGCGATCCAGGCCAAGCACACACCCCGAGAGGAGAAGGTAAGGCGATCTTCGCATGACGGAAAGAAGTCTACCATACGAAAAGCCACAGCTGCCACTTCCCCCGCGGACGAAACCGCTGCGATGTCCCAACCCCCAGGCCAAAACTGAGGATTGGGGTACACTTGTTCAAGATCGATTTCGCGGTTATACACCGAACCGGGGATGGTAATGATGAAGGGAAAGGGCCTGCTCCGCATCGACAAGCGTAGTCCACTCCCGATTTATTACCAGCTCAAGGAAGGGTTACGGGAGCAAATCGAAAGTGGGATCCTAAAGCCCCACGATCGGGTCCCCTCCGAACGCGAACTGGAGGAGATGTACCACATCAGTCGTATGACAGCCCGCAGAGCGCTCTCCGAGCTCGAAGCAGAGGGATACATCTATCGAGCCCGGGGGAGGGGGTCCTTCGTCGCGGAGCCAAAGATCAGACAAGGACTCCTGTGGCTGACCAGCTTCACCGAGGACATGCGCGACCGGGGGATGGAGGCCGGGGCCCAAGTCCTCGGGATGGAGGTGATCGCCGGAGACGAGAAGCTCGCCCGACGCTTTGGAGCCGACCCCACTGAGGAGTTCGTCAAAATCCAACGGCTACGACTTGCTGACGGTGAGCCCATGGCTTTGGAGACATCGTTCCTCAGGCGCCGGTTCTGTGAGGGCATCGAGTGGCTCGACTTCACGAATCGCTCCCTTTACAAGACCCTCCAGGAGGAGTACGGCCTGCGCTTCGGCCGGGCCGAGCAGACGGTGGAGGCCAAGGTGGCCGACGAGTTCGAGGCCAAGCTTCTTGGGGTGAAGCCCGGCACCCCATGCTTGCCATGGAGCGGATCACCTATCTCGACGATGGCCAGACGGTGATCGAATACGCCCGCTCCACCTACCGCGGCGATCGGTACAAATTGTTTGTGGAA
>MTNI01000146.1 GCA_002011415.1 Candidatus Acetothermia bacterium JdFR-47 | reverse complement strand
CCTGCGTGGTCTCCCATCGATCCGGGGAAACGGAGGACGTCTCCATCGCGCACCTGGCGGTTGGGACCTCCTGCGGACAGATCAAGACCGGGTCTCTTTCTCGCTCGGAGCGGGTGGCGAAGTACAACGAGCTTCTCCGGATCGAGGAGGTGTATGAACCGCCGATGGCGACCTGGCCACGCCGACCGGGGGCGTAGCCCCCTGAGGCGCTTATTCGTCCTCGCGCTGGTGGCGCTGGTCATCGGGGGGCTGGGATGGCTTTATGGCTCCCGCCTCGTGGCCATGGGGCGCCTTTCGGCGGAGGTCCGGTACCTAAAGCAAAGCGAGGAGAACCTCCTCCGGGAGATCGCGGCCTTGAGGGAGCGCCTTGATGAGGCCGATGACCCCGCCGTGGTGGAGGAGGAAGCACGGCGGGTCTTGGGCTGGGGGTATCCCGACGAAGAACGCCTCGTTTTGATCTGGAGGTAGCATGGCGTTCGTGCACCTGCACGTTCACTCGGAGTACTCGCTTTTGGATGCCACTTGCCGGGTGGGGGAGCTGGTGGGGCTGGCGGCGGAACGGGGGATGCCGGCCCTCGCCCTCACCGATCACGGTGTCCTCTCCGGCACGATCAAGTTCTATCGGGCCGCCCGGGAACGGGGGGTAAAGCCCATCTTGGGTTGTGAGCTCTACGTGTCCCCTGGCTCCCGGCATGTGCGGGAGACGGTGCAAGGGATGCCGAACTACTACCACCTCGTGGCCTTGGCGCAGGACATGACCGGTTGGCGGAACCTCATGGCGCTCGTGAATAAGGCCCACACCGAGGGCTTTTATTACAAACCCCGGGTGGACCTCGAGCTTTTGGAGCACTATTCGGAAGGCCTGATCGCGCTCTCCGCCTGTGAGTCGGGGGAGGTGCAGAAGCTGCTCCTCCAGGGGAAGGAGAAGGAGGCCTACGAGGCCGCGGGGCGCCTTTCGGAGATCTTCCCGGGGCGGTTTTATCTTGAGCTTCAGGACCATGGGCTTGAGCGCAGCCGCGCACTCGTCCGGAAGGAGCTCGAGATGGCAAAAAGGCTCGGGCTCCCCTACGTGGCCACGGCCGACGTGCACTACATCTCCCCTGATGACCGAGAGGCCCATCAGGTGCTCATCAACATCCAAGGGGGAAAGCGCCTCGGCGGACCCGACGCCCGGTCCTTTGACGGGGACGGCTACCACTTCCTCACCGAGGAGGAGATCCGGGCCCGGTTCCGCGAGCTCCCCGAGGCGGTGGACCGCACCCTGGAGGTGGCGGAGCGGGTAGAGCTGGAGCTTTCCTTCGGGGAATATCTCCTCCCCAGCTTCCCGGTGCCGGGGGGCTTCTCCTCGCCCCAGGAGTATTTGGAGCATCTGGCCTGGGAGGGGGCGAAGGCCAGGTTCGGCAATCCCGTCCCCGAGGAGGTAAAGGAGCGCCTGTCCTATGAGCTCTCGGTCATCGGCAGGATGGGGTTTGCCTCCTACTTCCTCATCGTCCAGGACTTCGTGCGCCATGCCCGAGAGCAGGGGATCCCCGTGGGCCCGGGTCGGGGCTCGGCCGCTGGGTCACTGGTGGCCTATGTCCTCGGCATCACCCAGGTGGACCCCCTTAGATGGGGTCTCCTCTTCGAACGGTTCCTGAACCCTGACCGGATCAGCCTTCCCGACATCGACATCGACTTCTGCATCCGGGGGCGGGACGAGGTGATCCAGTATGCCGCCCGGCTCTATGGGCAGGATCACCTGGCCCAGATCGGTACCTTCGACCGCATGGCCTCCCGATCCGTAGTGCGCGATGTGGCCCGGGTGCTCGGACTCCCCTACGAGAAAGCGGACCGCATCGCGAAGAAGATCCCGTTCGGCATGCCCCTGGAGCGGGCCCTGGCGCAAGTGCCGGACCTCAAGGACATGGAGGAGCGAGACGAGGAGGCCCGGCGCCTGTTTTCCATCGCGCGAAGACTGGAGGGGCTCCTCAGGAACGCCTCTACCCACGCCGCTGGCGTGGTAATCAGCCCCCAGCCCCTGGAGACCTACGTCCCCCTTCTGCGCCTTCCCGACGGCCAGTTCGTCACCCAGTTCGACATGCACGACCTCGAGGCCCTGGGGCTCCTCAAGATGGACTTCCTGGGCCTGAGGAACCTCACCCTGCTCGACGACGTACGCAGACTTATCGAGGCCCGGGTCGGGGTGCGGGTGGACCTTTCCAAGATACCTCTTGACGACGGGGCCACCTTCGAGCTCATCCGCTCCGGCCGTACAACCGGAGTGTTTCAGCTGGAGTCGGCCGGGATGCGCGCCCTGATCAGGCGCCTTGAGCCCACCGAGTTCCGCGAGCTCATCGCCATCCTGGCCTTGTACCGCCCTGGCCCCCTGGAGTCCGGGATGGCTGAGGATTACATCGAGCGCAAGCACGGGCGCCAGCCGATCACCTATCCCCATCCCGCTCTGGAGGACATCCTCGCCGAGACCTACGGCCTCCCCATCTACCAGGACCAAGTCATGCTTATGGCCCAGAAGCTGGCGGGCTTTTCCTTGGCGGAGGCGGACCTCCTGCGCAAGGCCATGGGCAAGAAGAAGCCCGAGGTCATGGCGGAGATGCAGGCCCGCTTCGTGGAAGGGTGTGTGAAAAACGGCATCCCCGAGGCAGATGCCAAGGCCATCTTTGCCGACATCGAGAAGTTCGCCCGCTACGGCTTCAACAAGGCCCACGCCACGGCCTACGCGTTCATCACCTACTGGACGGCCTATTTCAAGGCCCACTACCCCACGGAGTTCATGGCCGCACTCCTCTCTTCCGTGCAGGACAACTCCGACAAGGTGGCGGCCTACATCGGCGAGTGCCGGGAGATGGGGATCGAGGTCCTGCCCCCGGACATCAACGAGTCGGACGTGGACTTCACCCCGGTGGGGGAGCGGGTGATCAGGTTCGGCCTCTCGGCGATAAAACACGTGGGCCGGGCTGCGGTGGAGGCCATCATCTCCGCCCGGGGCCAGGGGTTCACAGGGTTCTTCGATTTCTGCCAGCGCATCGACCCGGAACGCGTGAACCGGGAGACGGTGGAGTGCCTGATCAAGGCCGGGGCCTTCGACCGGTTTGGCCCTTCCAGAAAAGGGCTCCTTTCTTTGGTGGACGAGGGCTTGCGGCTGGCGCAGCTTGCCAGGAAGGAGAGGCTAACCGGTCAACAGTCCTTCTTTGGGGCCGAGGAGCTCGTGCCTAAGCTACCCGTGAGCGCCGATGAATTCCCGCGTAGGGAGCTCCTCCGGTTCGAGAAGGAGCTCCTGGGGCTTTACCTCTCCGGGCATCCCCTGGACGAGTTCGAGGAGAAGCTCCAGGCCATAGGGGTCGTCCCCCTGGCCGAAGTGGAGGGAGCACGGGGGAGCTTTCGGGTGGCGGGACGGGTCAAGGTGGCCAAGGTCATCCCCACCAACGGGGGACGCATGGCGTTCCTCACCTTGGAGGACAAAACTGGCGAGCGGGAGGTGGTAGTGCGTAGCCGCCTGTACGAAACGTCCCCGGGCTGGTTTTCGGAAGATGCGCTCCTCGTTCTTAGGGTGCGCTGGAGCGAGCGAAACGGGGCCCGGAGGCTCCAGGCTGAGGATGCCGTGCCCTTGGGGGAGGANCCCGCCGCCCTGCCGGCTCGCTGCGTGGTGGAGCTCCCGGCCGANCTCGTGGACCGCGCCCTGCTCGATCGCCTGGCGGAAGCCCTGGCCGAGCATCCCGGCCCTGTCCCCGTGCTGGTGCGCCTCTGGGACGGCAAAAACGCCCTTACCGTGGCGGCGAGTCGGCGCTACGCCGTCCGCCCTGACCCCGAGCTCTCCCAGGAGCTTTCCGGCTTGGGCCCTGGTGTCCGGGTGGAGTGGGGATGAGGCTCCCAGGCTGGGTCAAGTTCCTTCTCCCCGGCATTGGNGTGAAGAGGTGGCTCCTCCTCACCTTGGGTTCGGTCGTGCTCATCGCCTTTGGCGTAGTGAGCCTGGTGGGGGAGAACGGCATGCGGGGCCTCTATGACCTGGTGTTNAAACGGCTTCCGCTTTTAGTGAGGCCCGTGGGAGGTGCGCTGTTTCTGGCTCTGGGGGCCTTCGGGGTGGGGTATGGGCTGCTTCGGGCGGTGCGGTCGGTGCTGGCGGCCGTTTCGCCCAAGGCCGGGGGTTCCTTGGGGGAGGCCCTGTACCAGGCCCGGGTGCTCAGGTCGGCCCCCCAGGTAGTGGCCCTGGGAGGGGGGACGGGCCTCTCCACCCTGCTCCGCGCTCAAGCCCTACACGGCCAACCTGACCGCCGTGGTCACGGTGATGGACACGGGGGGAAGCTCCGGGCGCCTCAGGGAGGAGCTTGCGGTGCTTCCGCCCGGGGACGTGAGGAACTGCCTCTTGGCCCTGGCCGAGGACGAGGAGAGGATGGAGCGGCTGTTTCAGTTCCGGTTCCTCGAGGGAGAAGGGCTGAAGGGACACGCCCTCGGGAACCTGGTCCTCGCGGCCTTGGAGCAGGCCACTGGGGGCTTTGACCGGGCCGTGGAGGAGGCGAGCCATTTTCTTTCGGTGCGGGGCCAGGTGCTTCCCGCCACCTTGGACCGGGTGCACCTCGTGGCGGAGATGGAGGACGGGGAAGAGGTGGTGGGGGAGGCGGAGATCGCCGCCGATCCCCGGGCCATCCGCAGGGTACGGCTCTCCGGCCCGGCCCGGGCTTACGACCGGGTCCTCGAGGCCATCGCCGTAGCCGATCTTGTCACCCTTGGGCCCGGGAGCTTGTTCACTAGCATCATCCCGAACCTCCTGGTGGAGGGGATCGCCGAGGCCATTGCCAAATCCCCGGGGGAGAAGATCGTCATCATGAACCTCATGACCCAACCGGGGGAGACGGAGGGCTTCACGGCCTACGACCACCTGCAAGTCCTCGCCGAGTACGTGGACCTAAAGCGTTTCCACGCGGTGGTGGTAAACACCGAGCCCCCGCCTCCCGAGATCCTGACCCGCTACCGGGCCGAGGGAAGCGAGCCCGTCGTCGACGACCTACGGGGCGCGAAGACCATGGGCCTGCGGGTGATCCGGGCGCCGCTCCTCTCCGTGGTGGAGATCGAGGGCAAGCCCACGGTGAAGCACGACCCGGAGAAGCTGGGCCGACTCCTCGCCAGTGAGTGTCGCAGCTTCCGGCGCTCCTGGACCCGCTGGTTCAGCCCTTGATGCACACGAGCGGTCGCACCCGGGCCACCTTGGCGTTGAGGCCACCCCCCACCGCCGCTTCCACCACCAGGTCCACGTCCTTGTAGGCCCCGGGGGCCTCCTCGGCCACCCCAGGGGCTGAGTGAGCTCGGATCACGATCCCCCGGGCGGCGAGTTCCTGCACGATCTTGTCCCCGCGCCACTGCTTCTTCGCTTTCTTGCGCGATAGGGCCCGCCCGGCCCCATGTACCCCGGAGCCGAACACCCGCTCCATCCCCTTTTCCGTCCCCCGCAGGATGTAGGAGGACGTGCCCATGGTGCCGCCCACGAAGATGGGATGGCCCACCTTGCGATACCTCTCCGGGCACTCCGGCCGTCCTGGGCCGAAGGCCCGGGTGGATCCCTTGCGGTGGACTAGGAGTTCCCGTTCCTCCCCGTTTACTTTATGCCGCTCGAACTTCACNTTGTTGTGCCCCACGTCGTACAGGGTTCGGATCTTCTCGAACGCGAGGTTGAACATGGGGGCCAGCGCCTCCCGTACCAGGTGCGCGATCACCTGGCGGTTNGCAAACGCGCAGTTGATTCCNGCGAACACGGCGGAGAGGTACTTCTGCCCCTCCNGGGAATGGATGGGGGCGCAGACGAGCTCCCGCTCGCGGATGGGGATGCCGTATTTTCTGCTCGCCCGCTCTAGCTCCTGGAGCGAGTCCTGGCCGATCTGGTGCCCCAGAGCCCGGGAGCCGCAATGGATGGCGATCAGGATTTGGCCCTCCTCGATCCCGTAGGCAGCGGCCGCCTCGTGGTCGTAGATCTCCTCCACGTACTGGACCTCGAGGTAGTGGTTTCCGGAGCCCAGGGTCCCCACCTGGCGAAACTGGCGTTGCTTGGCCTTGAGGGAGACGGCGTCGGGGTCCGCCCCCTCCATGCGGCCGTTCTCCTCGATGTACTCCAGATCCTCCGGGACTCCGTAGCCCCGCTCCAGAGCAAAGCAAGCGCCTTTTTTCAGCACTTCATCGATCTCGGACACGGACAGGCGGAGCTTTCCCTCCGAGCCTAAGCCCGCCGGGATGTGGGAAAACAGTCGGTCGGCCACTTCCTCCTTCCTTGCCTCGATGTCCTCCCGGGAGAGAGGCGTGGCCAGCACTCTCACCCCACAGTTGATATCGAACCCCACACCCCCCATGGCCACCACGCCCTCGTCGGGGTCGAAGGCCCCGACCCCGCCGATGGGGAAGCCGTAACCGGGATGTACATCTGGCATGGCGATGGACGCCTTGACGATCCCGGGGAGCGAGGCCACGTTTCTCACCTGCTCTAGGGCGTTCCACTCATGGCCTTTGGCGTCGAGGAGCGGCCTCAAGATCGCCTCCGAGGCGAATATCCACCCCGGAACCCGCATGTCACCGGTTTTGGGAAGCTCCCACTCGTAATCGCTTACCTTACGCAGCTCCATTTTCATCACCCCTTAGAGGTCCAGCACGCACTGGGCGATCCAGCGATCGCCTTCTTTTTCGACCCTCATGCCGAAGTAGGTTGCCGCCTTGACCTCCACGCCGGGCCGGTGGCGGACCGGGTCCAGGGGCTCGCCGAAGGCCTTTCCGGACAGGCGGAAGATACCGTTTTCCCTCTCGATCCGGGCCTCAAACCGGGAGAACACAAGCCCGTCGATGTCGCGGCGGGCGAGGAGCTCGCCCAGCCATGTCACGAGCAGGCCCTCCAGGGAATCGGCCCGCACCTCCACCTCCACGGCCTCCTTCGGCTCCACCCGCTCCAGGTCCACCATGAGCGAGAACATCCCCCGGGCGGCCTCGCAGAAAGCTTCCTCCAGGGTGGCCCCGATCCCGCGTACCCCCGCGTCCGCCGTGTGTTCCAAGATCTCGAACGTCATTCCCCCCCTCCCAGCGGCCAGCGGCCGACCGAGGTGTAGATGGGACCCTGGGGGGTGAGCTGGGACCGCATCAGGGTCAGCGCCTCCACCTCCACGGTCAGCCGGGGGAAGGACACCCCGGCCAAGGCTGCAGCCACGTCCCGGGGCGGTTTGAGCCGGGCTAGGGTCACGTGGGCCCGGGCTTCCTTGCGCTCCGGGGGAAGGTCCAGCTTCCGCACCCCGGCTTCCACGCTTTGCACGAGCTCGGCGAAGGCCCGGGGGTTCTCCTCGGGACCGGCCCAGATCACCCGGGCCCGGCGAGGGGTGGGGAAGGCGCCTAGGTGCGAGAGGACAAACGCAAACGGCATCGCCTCCCGGGCCACATGGCTCCCTAGCTCCGTGAGCCTTTCCGCCAGGGCCTCTTCCACCTCGCCGATGAACCGCACCGTGATGTGGAGGTTCTCCTTCACCACCCACTTGGTCCCGGGGCCGAGCCGGGANCTGAGCCCCCGGGTGACCTCCTCCAGGGCCTCACGTACAGCCGCTTCCAGTTCCACGCAGAAGAAAAGGCGCATCTCATGGCATTATACTGGGCTGCTAGCGGTGAATTGGTCTGGGACTTAACATTTTCTTAAGAGAGGTGGATCTATGGCATCCGAAAGGGAAGAAGGGCTCAGGCTAAAGGTGGCCGAGGCCCATCAGCAAGACGTGGGGAAAGGCATCGCCCGCATTAGTTCCCAGCATATGGCCGCCCTGGGGGTGGCGGCGGGCGAGCCTATCGAGATAAAGGGCCAACGGGCCACCGGGGCCATCGCTGCCCCGGCCTATCCCCCGGATGAAGGTCTGGACATCATCCGCATAGACGGACTCATCCGTTCCAACGCTGGGGTCGGGATCGGCGACACGGTGGAAGTACGGAAAGCGACCTGGCAAGAGGCGACCCAGGTGACGCTGGCCCCGGCGCGAAAGGGGATCCGGCTCGTCGCCTCCCCTGAGAGTTTGCGTCAGATCCTCCTGGGGCGGGTGGTGGTGACCGGGGATGTGGTGTCCACTACCGCGGCCCGCCCCCCCCAGGCCCCGTTCGGCGGGGAGCTCCTCACCGAACGCATCTTTCGNGAGTTCTTCGAGATGGGCGGGGCGTTCGGGCTGGGGGAGATCAGGCTCAAGGTGGTCCGCACCAATCCCAAGGGCCTGGTACGCATCACCCAGAACACCCAGATCGAGCTCATCCCGGAGTACGTGGAGGCAGAGGAACGAGGTCGGGCCATCCCCGAGGTCACCTACGAGGACATCGGGGGCCTGAGGGACGTGATCCAAAAGATCCGGGAGATGGTAGAGCTCCCACTTAAAAAGCCGGAGCTGTTTGCGCGCCTTGGGATCGAGCCCCCCAAGGGGGTGCTCCTTTACGGCCCTCCGGGGACGGGGAAGACCCTGCTCGCCAAGGCCGTGGCCCACGAGACCGATGCCCACTTCATCCCNCTCTCCGGCCCGGAGATCATGTCCCGCTACTACGGGGAGTCTGAAAAGCGCCTGCGGGAGATCTTCGAAGAGGCCGAGAAGAACGCCCCTGCCATCATCTTTATCGACGAGCTCGATTCCATCGCTCCCAAGCGCGCCGAGGTGACCGGGGAGGTGGAGCGACGGGTGGTGGCCCAGCTCCTCACCCTGATGGACGGCCTTAAGGAGCGGCGGAACGTGATTGTAATCGGGGCCACCAACCGCATAGAGGCCATCGACCCGGCGCTCAGGCGGCCCGGCCGCTTTGATCGGGAGATCGAGGTCCGGGTGCCGGACAGGGAGGGGAGGAAGGAGATCTTCATGATCCACACCCGAGGGATGCCTCTGGCCCCTGACGTGGACCTGGATGAGTACGCCGAGCTTACCCACGGGTTCGTGGGCTCGGACATCGAGGCNCTTACCCGCGAAGCGGCCATGAACGCCCTCCGGCGGGTGCTCCCCAAGATCGACTTGGATCAGGAAGGCATCCCTCAGGAGGTGCTGGAGGAGCTCATCGTGAGGCGCGAGGACTTCGACCAAGCCCTCAAGGAGGTCCGCCCTTCGGCCATGCGGGAGGTGCTGTTCGAGATCCCCAAGGTGACCTGGGACGACATCGGGGGCCTGGACGAGGTGAAACGGCTCTTGCGAGAGGCGGTGGANCTGCCCCTCAAGNCCCCGGACGCCTTCCGCCGCCTGGGGGTGACCCCCCCGAAGGGGATCCTCCTCTACGGCCCGCCTGGGACTGGAAAAACCCTGCTTGCCAAGGCCGTGGCCAACGAGTCCTCGGCCAACTTCATCTCCGCCAAGGGGTCCGAGCTCCTNTCCAAGTGGTACGGGGAGTCCGAGCAGCGGGTGGCGGAGGTGTTCCGCCGGGCGCGGCAGGTGGCCCCGGCGGTGATTTTCCTAGACGAGCTCGATTCCCTGGCCCCCAAGCGCGGCACCGCGGTGGGCGAGCCCCACGCCACGGAGAGGATCGTGAACCAGCTCCTGGCGGAGCTGGATGGTCTAGAGGAGCTCAGGGGCGTAGTGGTCATCGGGGCCACCAACCGCCCGGACATCATCGACCCGGCCCTTCTCCGGCCGGGGCGGTTCGACGAGCTCATCTACGTCCCGGTGCCGGACGAGGAAGCGCGGCTCGCCATNTTCAAGGTCCACACCCGGGACATGGCCCTGGCGGACGGGGTAGANCTCGCGGAGCTGGCCCGCAGGACCAAGGGCTACTCCGGGGCGGACATCGCCGAGGTGTGTCGCAAGGCGGGGAGGCTCGCGTTGCGGGAGGACCTCGGGGCGGAACGCGTGGAGATGCGCCACTTCCTCGAGGCCCTGAAGCAGACCCAGCCCTCGGTGACCCCGGACCTAGAGGAGCACTATCGGAAGCTGGTCCGGGATCTGCGCAAGGCCTCCCGCCAGATCGGCTTCGTGGAGAAGGACTAAGCCCTTGACAGCCCCTCCGGGGCGTCGTATATAAAAGGTGCGGCCCGCGGAAGCGGGCCGTTTCTTTTTTGTCCCCTTTTGGCTCAACCCAGCGGTACCGGGATCCCCTCCCCGTGGACCAGTGCTCGGTACACCTGCTGCGTTTTTCCCTTGTAGTCTCCTCCCCGGTCCAGGGCCAACCCTCGCCCCACCAGGGTGACGAGGGTGCCCACCCCGATCTGGGCCAGTCCCTCACCGAAGGAGCGGAGGAGGGCCGGGGCGCTGCCCGGCTGGGTGCTGCGGCCGTCGGTGATGAGGTGGACGAAGACCCGGTTGCAGCCCTTCCTGCGCGCGAGCTTCAAAAGTTCGAGCACGTAGTCCATCGAGCCGTGGGAGCTCTTCTCGGAGAGGAGCCCCAAGAGATGAAGAGCTCCGCCTCGGGCCTGGGCGTCCTCTATGGCCCGGTGGAAGGCCGGGTTTTCCGCGAACGTGCCCGACTCGATGGCTGCCTGTATCCGCACCTCGTCCTGGGGCACGATCCTCCCTGCCCCCAGGTTCATGTGCCCTGCCTCGGAGTTCCCCTTGCGGCCAGGGAGCAGCCCCACTGCCTCGCCGGAGGCCGCAAGGCGGGCCATGGGCCGCCGGGAAAGCTCGTCCCAAGTGGGGGTGCGGGCGAGCTCGATGGGGTTCACGTGCCTCGGCTCGCCTAACCCCCAGCCGTCCAGGACCACGAGCAGCACCCTTTCAGCCCTCGGCGCCTTTTCCGCAAGGAGGGAGCGGCCGGTCATGGCCGCGGGCCGGGGTAGGTCTAGAAGCTCGAGGATGGTGGGAGCTACGTCCCCCAG
>MTNI01000153.1 GCA_002011415.1 Candidatus Acetothermia bacterium JdFR-47 | reverse complement strand
ACCCACTTGTCGTAGAGTTCAGGCCCCGCGGTGCGGAGCATGATGTCCTCGATCCAGTCGGTGCCAGGCCAGCCGGAGGCCGCCCCGGACTCAAGGCCGATGGCCCACGGCACCTTCCCCCGGGCGGCCAGCGCCTCGGTGATGTACATCAGCTCGTCCCAGGAGTCGGCGGGGGCCAGGCCCTCCGCGTACAGGGCGCTGGGGTTGTACCACACCAGGCTCTTGAGGTCGGCGGAGATGAAGATCCCGTACACGTGGTCACCGACCGTGGCCAGGTCCACGAACGCCTTGGGGAACTGGGAGAGGTCCATGAAACCCTCGACCGGGACCAAGGCCCCGCGGGCCACGAACTCCGCCATCTGCCCCGGGTTGGGCATCGCTGCCACGTCCGGCGGGTTGCCGGCCTCAAGGCGCGTAACCAGGATCGCTGGCAGGTCCCGACCCACGCTCTCGATCCTCACCTCGATGCCAGTGGCCTTGGTGAACTCGTCGACAACCTTCTGGAACGCCTCGAGCTCCGTCCCGCTCCAAAGCACCATCACGGTCACGGCGGCCTGGCCGGCGACGGCCAGCCCCACAACCATGCCCACTAGAAACAGCCCGATTAGCTTCCTCCGCATTCGCTTCCTCCTCATACAGTCCTTTGTTTACATCTCGGCCGGATAGCCCCCAAAAGTTCTTTCTCGGCTCTCACCCCCTTCCTACGTCAAACAGCCGCTCTGGCCAGCGGGCCAGGCCCTGCACCACCCCGATGGCGGCACCTTGGGCGCCGCTCGGGCCCCTCACCCGGGCCGGCACCACCTCCACCGGACCAACGAACTCCCCGGCCAGGGCTTGTTCGAGGTGTCTCCGACACCGCTCCAGGAACAAGGGCTCGAGGTCCCCCAGGGCCTCGGCTTGGATCACCACCCGGTCGGGATCGAAAAGGGTGACGGCGTGGACCAAGGAAGACGTAAGGCGTTCCGCCAGTCGCTCGGCCAGGGCCTCTCCAGCGAGGTCCTCGAGCTCCTCCGGGCCCACGAAGGCCCGATACAAGGTGGCCCCGTTGCCGTGGGCGCCTGGATAGATCTCCCCTTGCAGAAGGAGGCTCGCCCCCAGCCGCATGTCGCCCCTGAGCCCGGGCCGCAGGGCGAGGTAAAGAAGGACCCGGCTGTTCCACCCTCCCCGTTGGGCCTCAGCCAGGGCCATGAAGTGCACGTCGTGGTTCACTTGAACCGGAACACCCAACCGCTCCTCGAGCACCTTTTGTGCGGGAACGCGCAGCCAAGTGGGCAGGTTCCGACCCAAGATGCTCACAAGGCCATCCACAATGAAGCCCGGGACACCCACCCCTACCCCTGCCACCTGTCCCCACGGGTGTCCTGCCTCCTCTGTCCAAGCCCGCAACAGGTCCGCCAGGCGGGACAGAGTGGCAAGCGGGTCGGAGAGGTCCCCCGTGAGCTTGGTCCGCTTGGTCTTGACCGGAAGGCCACGAAGATCGGCGAGGATAACGTCCAGGTGTGGGAGCTCGAGGTCCACCCCCAGGACCAGGCGGGCAGTGGCATTGAGCATGAAGGAAAGGGCCGGACGGCCGCCTCCCGAGGGGCGGCGCCCAAGGGGGGTGATCAAATCGAGCGCGAGAAGCTCCTTGATGGCCTTATCCACCGTGGGACGCGAGAGCCCTAGCATCGACGTGAGCTCCCGACGCGTTAACCCCTCAGACCACCATAGGGCCTGGAGCACGGCCGCCGCCGACTTATTGAACATCTTTTGTCAAAGATTTGACAAAACACTATAGTCCTCCGCGGCGGGGCAGTCAAGCCCCTGGCTTAAAAACTGAGAGCAGCACTGGAAAGAAAGAATGACCTGCCGCAGCCGGCAGGCCAAAAACTTATGGCAACTGCAAAACCTACTCCTTGATGGAGCCGGCGAGGATCCCCCGCACGAAGTAGCGCTGGAGGGAGAAGAACACCACCAGGGGCAACGCTGCGGAAACGAAGGCCGCTGCCGTGAGTAGCTCCCAGTTCTGGCCTCGGTTGGTGACCAGGTTGGCCACCGTCAGGGTGACAGGGGCGACGTTGGGGGTAGCGCCGAGGTAGATCAACGCCACGAGAAGGTCGTTCCAAATCCAGAGAAACTGGAAGATGAGCACCGAGGCCAAGGCCGGGACGGATACGGGCACCACGATGTGGAAGAAGATCCGCAGCGGGGAAGCGCCGTCGATGGATGCGGAGTCGAAGATGTCCTTGGGCAAATTCGATATGAAGCTGTGCAGGAGGTAAGTCGTGAGCGGAAGCCCATAGGCCGTATGGGCAAGCCAAATGCCGGGAAAGGTCCCCGATAGGTGCAACCGCCGGTAGATGGGCAGAATCGGTATGAACGTCATCTGCAGGGGGACCACCATCAGCGCCACCACCAGCATGAACAGGGCCCTGCGGCCGGGAAACTCCATCCAGGCAAACGCAAACGCCGCAAACGCCGCGACGAAGGCGGAGAGGAACGTGGCCGGCACGCTGATCAGCAGGCTATTTAAGAAGGACCTGCCCAATCCCTGGCGGTAGATCACCCCGATGTAGTTCTGGATCGTATATTGGCGGAAATCGAACGGATGGGCGAGAACCGTCCACCAGCCCGACCCGAAGATGTCCGAGGGGGTACGGAAAGACGTGACGAGAAGGCCCAGCGTGGGCAAAAGCCACAGGAGGGCGAAGGCGATGATGACCACGTGCAAGGGAATTCGAGCAAGCACCGACCGCCACGAGGTCATCGTGTCACCCCCTGCTGCGTGAACCGCCGGAGGTTGGAGACCATGAAGGGAACGATGAGGAACAGCAACACCACGGCGATGGCGCTGGCGCGGCCGTAGTTGAAGAAGTTGAACATCTCCTTGTACATGCGGTTGGCGATCACCTCAGTGCCGTATGCCCCGTTTGTCATCACGAACACGATGTCGAACACCTTCAGCACCTGGACCACCATGGTGGTCGCGACTACAGCGATGGTGGGGCCCAACAGGGGGAGGGTCACCTTCCGAAACACCTGCCACTCGGTGGCCCCGTCGATCCGCGCTGCCTCGAGGAGCGCCCTGGGGATGTTCTTGTAGGCTGCCGAGAAGATCACCATGCAAAACCCGGTCCAGATCCAGATGCCAACCACGATGAGGCAGATGTTGTTGATCCACGGGCGCTCGATGAGCCAGCCGACGGGCTTTCCGCCCAAAGCGACCACGATCGCGTTGAGGAGGCCGATCTGGGGCAGTCCCTCCGCCCGATAGGCGTATACGAACTTCCAGATGATCGAGGCTCCCACGTAGGAGATGGCCGCGGGCACGAACACGATGGATTTGATGATCCGCTCATACCGAACCCGGTCGAGCAACACCGCGAGGAGCACACCGAAGGTGACCGTGAAGAAGGTGAACATGACCACCCAGAAGGCGTTGTTGCGGAGTGCCAAGAGCATGGTGGGGCTGGTGAACACGTACTTCCAGTTGGCCAGGCCCACAAACTGGACGTTGGGTCCGAACAGCTCCTGTCCCCGCCCGAAGAAGGAACGCACGATGGTCATCACGGTGGGGTAGACGAGGAAGAACGCGATTATGATCAGGGCCGGCCCCACAAACAGCCAGGGTTGCCATCTCCCCGTGCGCACCAAAACATCCTCCTCGACAAAAGAGAGGGTCTGGGCCCCTGAGGGGCCCAGACCCTTTTTTACGTTCAGCCCGTCTTACTTGCCATACGCTTCGATGGCGCTCTGCTCGATCGTCTCCAGGACCGTATCCAGGGGGACACCGCTCACGTAATCGAGCACCCCCTGCCAGAACGACCCGGCGCCGACGGCTCCGGGCATCAGGTCCGAGCCGTCGAAACGGAACACCTTGGCGTTAAGCAAGATGTCCCAGGCCTTTCTGGTGATGGGATTCGTGTAAATGGCATCGGCATCGACGGTCTTGTTGGCGGCGAGCTCACCGAGCTCCCGGATCCAGATCTCCTGCGCCTCCTTCGAGGCCAGGAACTGGACGAACTCGATGACCTCCGGCCGGGTGCCCCGGAGGGGCCCGCCCGTCTTGAACACCACCGAGACGTCGCCCGCGCCCAAGATGGGAATGCCATCCACGGCCTCGGGGTCGATCGGTGGGAAGGGGAACACGTCGAAGTCCTCCCCCGGGACGAGGTCCGGGTAGGTGTTGAGGATGAACCCTTGGATAAAGGTGGCCTGCCGGTGGAGATACGCCTGCGGCGGATCGGTGAACAGGGCCGCCGGGGCGTCACCGAAGTTGGTGGTCAGCGCCCCTACGGGCCCACCGAGCACGTAGTCCGGGTTGAGTACGATCTCGCCGAACAGCTCGAACGCCCGGCGCACGGCAGGATGGGTCCAGGGAATCTCGTGGGCCACCCACTTGTCGTAGAGTTCAGGCCCCGCGGTGCGGAGCATGATATCCTCGATCCAGTCGGTGCCAGGCCAGCCGGAGGCCGCCCCGGACTCAAGGCCGATTGACCACGCGGGCTTCCCCGCCACGGCCAGGCCCTTGGTGAAGGCCAGAAGCGCCTCCCAGGTCGGCAGGTTGAAGTTAGGCCCTAGCTCGTTGACGTTATACCACACAAGGCTCTTGATGTTGGCCGACTGCCAAACCCCGTACAGCTCCCCATCGACGTAGCCAAGGGGGGTGAGGGCCTCCACTTGCTCCGAGACGTCCACGAGGCCGTCCAAAGGCACGAGGTAACCAGCCCGGGCCCACTCCGCCATCAATCCCAGCCACGGGATGGGCGAGACATCCGGCGGGTTCCCGGCGGCAAGGCGGGTGGCCAAGATGGCCGGACGATCACGTCCAACGACCTCCACCACCACGTCGATATCGGGGTGGGCAGCCTTGAAGGCGGCCACGACCTTGTCGAACGCCTCTCCTTGCTGGGCCGGCCAGCCGTGCATCACACGGACGACCTTCTGCTCTCCGAAGACAGCCACGCTCCCTATGAGGAGCAAAAGGCTTACTACCAAAACCTTAAAGTACCGCATGCTCACTCCTTTTGAGTAATCCAATACCGCAAGCTTACTACCCAAAAGCCACAGTCCGAATTACTTGTCTTCCTCTCTCACCCCCTCTCGCTATTTTTCTTCACCGCTTGACGGACCTTTCCCAGAGACCCTGGCCGCCTTCGCGCCTTCCGCTACGACCTCCACCCGATAATCCTGGGTGATCACGACGTCGGCCTTGGCCTTGTGCTGGGAGATAATGCGGTGTTCGATCTCAAGGACTTTTTCGAGGAACTCATCCTGGGCCTCGCGGGCCCGCTCAAGCCGTGCTGCCCTGGTCTCCCGGTAGGTCCGGTCGATGAAAACACGTAAATGGACATTGCGTAGCAGGCTGGTATACGTGCCTTCGACGATCACAACTTTTGCGTTCTTTAAATCCAGTTTTTCGGTCACAATGCGATCTTCCTCGTAAATGACAAGCGGCTTTTCGATCTCCTCGGCCCCCCGCAATATCTCGGCCAGGTGTCGGTCCAGGAGATCGAGCCTGACCTCCGACGGCCCCACATGGCTCAAGTCGCGCTTGCGCAACTCGGCGTTCGTATGCGGTGGAAACTTGAAGTAATCGTCTTGCTGCAGGATGACCGAGCGAATGCCCCTGTCGAAAAGCTCTTGACGCAGGGCCACCGCGAGCTCCGACTTGCCGCTCCCCGACTCCCCCGCAATCGTCAACACAAGCCTGCCTGGCAGGGACTCGATCCGGGGAAGGATGATCTCCGCAAGCCGGCGGGCTGCTGCGATATGTTCGTCTTTCACAACCAGCTTGTCGCCTTTCACCTCTCCCCCTTGCCCTTTTCACTGGCCAAGCCCTTGTAAAGGTTTTTGTGTAATTGAGCGGAAACCTCCCAACTATAACGTTCCTCTACGACGCGACGCGCCCGGTGCCCCATCTCCCGGCGGAGCTCTGGGTCGCACACCAAGGCCTCTATCGCCCCGGCCATCTCCGCCGTGTCCGTGGGGTCCACCAGAAAGCCGTTCTCGCCATGCGCGATCACCTCGGCGGGCCCCCCGAACCGCGTGGCCACCACCGGCACCCCACAGGCCATCGCCTCCAACATGACGATCCCGAACAGCTCATACCGAGAAGGAAGCACGAACACGTCGGCCGCCCCGTAGTAGAGAGGCAGCTTCTCCTGGGGGAGCACCTCCAGCCACCGCACGTGGTCCTCGATCCCAAGAGACGAGATGAGCCCCTCAAGTTTTAGGCGCTGCTCGGCCTCGTGGGGGCTACCGCCCACACCGGCGCTGATGACGAACAGCGGAGCTGGATCCATCCTCAGCTGCCCGAGCAGATGGGCAGCCGCACGGAAAAACAGATCGAACCCTTTCCTTTCGTCCAGCCTACCCAGGGTGAACACCAGCGGGCGATCCGGGAACCCGAGCTCGCGCCGCAGCGCGTCCTTGTCCTCGGGGGGACGGAAGCGAGACGTGTCCACACCGGGAGGTATGACCACCACCTTGCAGGGCACAACGTCGTACAGCTTCGCCAGGTCGTCTTTTTCCAAATTCGTGGCCGCGGTTATGAGGTCGCACTTCTCGCTGACCTCCTTCTCGATGCGTATGCGGTCTTGGTACTGTGACAGATCCGCATCCGGCATGGCGGCTAGCTTCCGCTTGCCAAGGGAATGAGAGGTATGAATCCAAGGCCCCCTCCAGTCCAAAACCTCCGCCACATAGCCGCCGTCCCAAAAATGGGAGTGTAGAACCTCGTCCCCTTGAAGGTGCGTGCGCACGCGTTCGGCGAACTCTCCTAGGTACGGAAGCAAAGCCTCTTTCGGGATGAAAGTGCGGGGCCCGCAAGGAAGGCGAACCAATTCAGCCCCTGGGGCGATAGGTTCCACCGAAGGTTTCCCATCCCCGCGATCGCGTGTGAACACCTGCACTTTGAGACCCAAGAGGGCGAGATGTGAAGAAAGTTCCCGGATGTACACACACTGACCGCCAACCTCCGGCTCCCCGATGCGCCCGAGGGGATCGCCATGGGGGGTGAGCATCACAACTTTGAGCTCAGACAACGAGAACCTCCACGCCTGCCTCCTTTATCGCCTCCAAGACATCCTCAGGCGCCTTGGAGTCAGTGACCAAGGTGTCCACCTGTTGCAGGGGGGCTATGGAAACGAAGCTGTTCAGGCCGAGTTTCGAGTGGTCGGCAAGCACGATGACCTGATCCGCGGCCTTCACCATCCTACGCTTTACGCCCGCCTCCGAGGCGTTGTTGGCGGAGATGCCCTTGCCGCTGATCCCGTTCACCCCTATGAAGGCCTTGTCCACGTGGATCTGCTCCAAAAACGCCTCCGCCAGCGGGCCCACCATACAGAGGGCCGGCTCGTAGAGGCTCCCTCCGACCACGATGAGCTCGATCTTGGGCGCGCCCACAAGGGCGTTCACCGCGTAAACGGAGTTGACGACCACGGTGAGCTCCCTGTCCCGGAGCTCGCGGGCGAGGAACAGGGTGGTGCTCCCCGCATCCAGGATCACCGTGTCGCCGGCTTCCACCAGCTCCGCGGCCTTCCGAGCGATGGCGATCTTCTCCTCGCGGTGGATGCTGGTCTGCTCTTGGAACGAAGGCGAAAAGCGGTGTACTTGAGGGGCCACAGCACCCCCGTAGTTGCGCTTTATGAGCCCCTGCCGCTCCAACGCCTCGAGGTCAGACCTGATGGTGACCGGGGATACCCCAAACCGCTTGCTCAGCTCGGCCACGGTCATACTCCCGTTGGCCAAGACGAGCATTGCTATCCGATGACGTCTTTCGTCTACTAGCATTTTTCTTTTATTCGCTTACGAAGTGTAGTGCTTCTTCTTCGAGTAGTCAACCCTCCCTCGCCGGGTCCACACGAGGAGTTGCCAACGGGACAAGCCACGGCGATCATCTGGCCAAGGAGGCAGAAGTGAAGCTGATCGGGGTAGACATCGGGGGGACGCGAACGCGGGTCGGGGCGTTCGCAGGCGAAGCGCTCCTCGCGCGCCAGGCGTTCCCTACCCAAGGGATCGAGGAAGTCGTGAAAGCGATCAGGGCCCTCATCGCGAAAGTCGGCTGGGAAGGGCCCGAGGCCATCGGGGTGGGCGCCCCTGCCCCCATGGACATGCGGGCCGGAGTGATCCTCGGCTGCCCCAACCTCCCCCACTGGCGGGGGGTGGAGGTGGTGAAAGAGCTCAAAGGGGAGTTCGGCTGCCCGGTGTACCTCGCCAACGACGCCACCTGCGCCGCCATCGGGGAGCTTGTCTTCGGCTACCGGTCCAGGGATTTCGTCTACATCACCTGGTCCACCGGGGTCGGAGGCGGGATCGTCTCCGGGGGACGGGTGGTATGGGGCATCACTGGACAAGCCGGCGAGGTAGGGCACATGGTCCTCCGCCCTGATGGCCCGCCCTGCCGGTGTGGAAAGCGGGGGTGTCTGGAGGCCATCGCCTCGGGGACCGGAATCGCCCGGGCTGCTCGGGAGCGACTCGGGGAGGAGCTCTCGGCCGCAGAGGTGGTGACAAGGGCCCGAGACGGGGATGAGGTGGCCTTGGAGATCGTGGATGAAGCCTGCAGCACATTAGGGCAAGGGATCGCCATCCTGTGGGAGCTGCTTGAGCCCGAGCTCATAGTGCTCGGCGGAGGACTTACGGGCTCCTGGGATTACCTAGGCCCCAAGGTGTTAGCTTCCGCCCAGGTGATGGCCAGGGGGAACCCCCAGGTGGTCCTGACAAAGCTCGGGGATGACGTAGGCCTTTACGGAGCGGCGGCCCTACCCCATCACTTCCCCAAGGAGTGGACGAGCTCGTAGAGCGCAAGGTCGATGGCGATCTCCTTGCGCCCCACCTCGGAAAGGGGCACCGGCGCAAGCTCCCCCTTCCTCAAGGCCACCATGTGACCGAAACGCCTTGCGGCGACGTCCTCTGCCGCCCTCGCCCCGAGCCGGGAGCCCAGGATGCGATCGAAAGCCGTAGGGGAGCCGCCCCGCTGCAGGTGCCCAAGCACTGTCACCCGGACCTCAAGGCCCGTCTCCTGGCGGATGAAGTCGGCGATCTTGTGGGTAGAACCTAGTTGATCCGTCACCCCCTCGGCCACCACCACGATGGAGTGGTGCTTGCCCTTGCGGTAGCCAGCGGACACCTCCTGGGCCACCTGCGCGAGTGACACCTCTACCTCAGGGACGAGGACGATCTCGGCCCCACCTGCTAGCCCCCCCATGAGGGCGATGTAGCCGGACTTGCGGCCCATGACCTCGACCAGGAACACGCGCTCGTGCGCCAGGGCCGTGTCCCGGATGCGGTTTAAAGCCCACACCACCGTGTTCAGTGCAGTATCCACCCCGATGGCCATGTCCGTGCCTCGGATGTCGTTGTCTATGGAGGCGGGAAGCCCCACCACGGGCACGCCCTGCTTTGCTAGCCAACGGGCCCCGGAAAGAGACCCCTCCCCGCCGATCACGATCAGGGCCTCCAACCCCTCTCGCTCGATGGTCTCAAGGGCCTGCTTTTGGCCCTCCTCGGTAAGGAAGGCGGGACAGCGGGCGGTGTGGAGAAAGGTGCCACCGTACTCGATGACCCCGCCCACGTCCCTGGGGGTAAGGGGGGTCATGTCGTTTTCTATGAGCCCAGCATAGCCCCGACGGATGCCAATCGGTTCGAGGCCAAGCTCCCAACCACGCCGGACAGCAGCCCGGACTGCCGCGTTCATGCCCGGCGAGTCTCCGCCAGATGTCAAGATCCCAACGCGCATGTCCAAAGGATAGCCCTTGAGACCGATAACTTACAAGGGTTGACAACAATTCCCTGGGCCCCCTATACTAAAACTTGCTTCTTAGAAGAAAGGAAGTCGGTGCGAGCGCCAAAGGGTGATCAAGGCCTGATCCGCGAGCACAACCGGGGGCTGGTGGTAAACCTCCTGCGGGAAGCCGGACCCCTGTCCAGGACAGAGCTAGCCCAACGTACCGGGCTTGCACCCTCCGTACTCACCCGCTTAGTACGCGAACTTCTCCGCAAGGGGCTGGTGGTGGAAGCGGGCAAGGCCGACTCGGGGAGGACGCCGAGCAACCCTCCTCGCCCTCAACCCGGAGTATGCCTCCGCCATCGGACTGAAGGTGGAACGGGACCGTGTGCTCGCCGCCCGTGTGGATCTCGCCGGCCGCATCCAAGCCCGCACAAGCGTTCCATTCCCCGACCCCCCTACGCCGGAGAGTTTCTACGCTCTGGCTCAAAGAACCGTGGAAGAGCTCTCCCAAGGGCGAATCCTGGGGGTGGGAATCGGGATCTCCGGATTCGTGGATGCGGAGGCCGGGGTGGACCTTTACTCCCCCATCCTCGGCTGGCGAGAGGTGCCGATTCGGGCACCGCTCGAACAGCGGCTCGGCCTTCCCGTGTACGTGGAAAACGACGTGAACGCCCTGACCCTGGCAGAGCGTTGGTACGGGGCCGGCCGCAACTTCCGCGACTTCATCTGCATCACGGTAGGAGAGGGGATCGGCGCCGGAGTGGTGATTGGGGGCGAGCTATACCGGGGCGCCGCCGGCGGGGCGGGCGAGCTGGGGCACACCACCATCAATCCGGATGGCCCCCGCTGCCGCTGCGGGGAGCGCGGGTGTCTAGAGGTCTACGCCTCTGACCGCTTCCTCCTCCACCACGCCAGCGCCCTCGGCTACCAAGGCATCCCGGAGCTCATCGCCGCCGCCCAGAACGGCGATGGCACGGCCAGACAGGTGTTCCACGACATGGGCCGGGCCTTGGGCATCGGCACCAAGAACATCGTCAACCTCCTCAATCCCGAGGCCGTGGTGTTGGGGGGGGAGCGCCTGGACGCAGCCGACCTCTTCCTCCCCACC
>MTNI01000152.1 GCA_002011415.1 Candidatus Acetothermia bacterium JdFR-47 | reverse complement strand
GAAGTAGTCCCCCCAGCTGCGGTGGAGGATCGCCTTTCCGTGGTACTCGCGGATCCCACGCTGTGCCATCTTCTTCTCCTTACATGTGCGCGACGATCGCCCGGGCGAAGGCCAAACAGGATACCTCTTGCCCCTCCATCCCTTCCTTCTTCCACTCCCGGACGAGGTCGTAGGTGCCGATGCGGTCGGCCAAGGTCCGGCGTAGCCCCTCCTCGATGAGGGCTGCGGCCTCCCGCCAGCCCAGGTAGCTGAGCATGAACGCCGCCGAGAGGATCAACGAGCCGGGGTTCACCTTGTCCTTGCCCGCGTACTTGGGGGCGGTGCCGTGGGTGGCCTCGAACACCGCGTAGCCATCGCCGATGTTGGCCCCTGGGGCCAGGCCCAAGCCCCCGACGAGTCCGGCCGCGGCGTCCGAAATGTAGTCGCCGTTTAAGTTCATAGTGATGATTACGTCGTAGTCGCCGGTGCGGGTGAGGATCTGCTGGAACATGTTATCGGCGATGCGGTCGTTCAAAAGGAGCTTGTAGCCGTCGGCCTTGGCCTGCTCCATGTCTCCCTTGTAGCGCTCTTGGAGCTCGCCTTCGGTGATCACGAGGCCAGCGAATTCGGGCTCCTCCGCCACCTCGTACCCCCAGCGGGCGAAGTACCCCTCGGTGAACTTCTGGATGTTGCCCTTGTGCATCAAGGTGGCCACCCGGCGCCCGTTGTCCAGAGCCCAGCGCAAAGCCTTGCGGATGTGGCGCTTGGACTTGTACTCAGATGCCGGCTTGATCCCCACAGAGCAGTCGCTCGGGAGCTTCTCCGGGGGCACCCCCATCTCGTTGCGCAGGAAATTCAGGACCTTGAGAACCTCGTTCGAGTCTGAGGGCCACTCGATCCCGATGTAGACGTCGTCCGTATTTTCGCGCCAGATCACGTAGTCCACGAGCTCGGGCCGCTTGATGGGGCTGCCTTGTCCGTACCACTTGACCGGCCGCACGCAGGAGTAGAGGTCCAAGGCCTGGCGGATGGCCACGTTCAATGACCGGATCCCCCCGCCCACCGGAGTGGTGAGGGGGCCCTTGATCGCCACCACGTGCTCCCGGATCGCCGCAAGCGTCTCCTGGGGGAGGTACTCCCCAAGCTTCTCCTTTGCCTTTTCGCCAGCGAAGATCTCAACCCACTCGATGCTCCGGCTTCCGTCGTAGGCTTTGGAGACGGCCGCCTCCACCACGAGCTGCATCGCCGGGGTGATGTCCACCCCTACCCCGTCCCCCTCGATGTAAGGGATACGGACGTGGTCCGGCACAGACAGCTGGCCGTCTTGGATACCGATCTTCTCAGCGCTCACCTTGCGCCTCCTTGTTTCGCCTTCACGTAGGGCAGGATCCCGCCGGCCCGGATGATCTCGACTCCTCGGGGATCCAGCTCCACCCGGACCNGGATCTCCTCTCCTTTGGTCTCGTTCACTAGCGAAAGCACCCCTCCCGGGGAGAGCTCCCGTACGTCCAACCGCAGGACGTCCCCTTTCTCGATCCGTCCGTAGTCCTCGGGGCTTGCGAACGTAAGGGGGAGGATGCCAAAGTTCACCAGGTTCGCGTGGTGAATCCGGGCGAAGGACTTCGCGATCACGGCCTTGACCCCAAGGTACATGGGGGCAATGGCTGCATGCTCTCGCGAGGAACCCTGGCCGTAGTTTTCGCCNCCAACGATGAACCCGCCGCCCTTCTCCTTCGCCCGCCGGGCGAACTCGGGGTCGACCACCGAGAATGTGTACTCGGCGATGGCGGGGATGTTGGAGCGCAAGGGGAGGACCTTGGCCCCGCCGGGGAGGATGTGATCGGTGGTGATGTTGTCCCCCACCACGAGCAAGACCTCGCCGGAGAGCTCCGCGGNGAGCGGATCCCTGTAACCCACGTAGTTGATGTGCGGGGCGAGGTGGAGCTCCACCTCATCGGGGTCGGCGGCCGGGGCCAGGATCATGGAGTCGTCGATGGGGAAGTGTTCTGGCATCGCCACCTGAATCGGGGGAAGCCCCAGGTCTCGGGGATCGGTGAGCTTCCCCCGGATCGCGGTGGCAACCGCCGTCTCCGGGGACACCAGGTACACCTCGGCGTCCTTTGTCCCAGAGCGGCCGAGGAAGTTGCGGTTGAAGGTGCGGACCGACACCCCTTTTGCCGGCGGCGAAAAGCCCATCCCAATGCAGGGCCCGCAGGCACACTCCAGGAACCTGAAACCAGCGGAAAGGAGCACCTGGTAAAGGCCCAAGTCCGCCAAAAGCCGGAGGACCTGCCTCGAACCNGGAGAAATCGCAGCCGAAACCTCGGGATGCACCCGCGCCCCAAGCTCCTGCACGATCCGACCTACCGTCACGAGATCCCGGTATGAGGAGTTTGTGCAGGANCCGATGGCCACCTGATGTACCTTCATCCCCGCAAGCTCCCGCACAGGCTTTACGTTGTCCGGGGAGTGGGGACAGGCGACTAGGGGTTCGATCTCCGCAAGGTCGAGCTCTATCACCTCGTCATAGTCGGCGTCGGGGTCTGGGGAAAGGGGCCGGAAGAAGGCCTCCCGCCCCTGGGCCCGCAGAAAGCGGTAGGTCTCCTCGTCGGAGGGGAAGATGGAGGTGGTGGCGCCGAGCTCGGCCCCCATGTTGCAGATGGTGGCCCGTTCAGGGACAGAGAGCGTCTTTACTCCATTCCCACCGTACTCGAACACTTTCCCCACCCCGCCCTTTACCGAAAGGCGCCGAAGGAGCTCCAGGATCACGTCCTTGGCCGAGACAAAGGGCCGGAGCCTCCCTTTCAGCTCCACCCGGACGACCTTCGGCATCCTGAGGTAGAAGGGCTCGCCGGCCATGGCCAGCGCCACGTCCATCCCGCCGGCGCCGATGGCGAGCATCCCGATCCCTCCGGCGGTGGGGGTGTGGGAATCGGAGCCCAAGAGGGTCTTCCCCGNGACCCCGAACCGCTCTAGGTGCAGCTGATGGCAGATCCCGTTCCCGGCCCGGGAGAAAAAGGCCCCGTACTTGGCTGCCGCCGACTGGAGGAACAGGTGATCGCCGGCGTTCTCCGGCCCCCCGGCCTGCAGGGTGTTGTGATCCACGTAGGAGACCGAGAGCTCCGTCTGCACTTTGGGGAGCCCGATGGCGGAGAAATGGAGCCAGGCCATGGTTCCGGTGGCGTCCTGGGTCAAAGTCTGGTCTATCCGGATGCCGATCGTCTCGCCAGGCTCCATCTGCCCTTCAACGAGGTGGGCCTTGATGATCTTCTGGACCAAGTTAAGTCCCAAAACCTACCTCCTTTTCGAGGGCTAAATGTCACCTTATAAGTCCAACTTTTCAAGAGGGAAAGATTGCCCTCGGCCAAACGCAGGACTGATCTCAGTCAGCTACCCGAGCGATCCAAGCTCGAAGCAGGGAGGAAGGCAAAAAGGGAAGAGGCCACCAAACAGGGAGGAGCTACCCCGAAAATGGGAGCGTAGTCAGAAAGCGAAAACTCCAGGATGCGAAAGCCCGCCCCCGGCCCCAGGAGCTCAGCGATCACCGGGAGGAGATGGCGCTGGTCACTTTTCAGGATTATTTCCGAGCGCTCGAACGCTGCTGCATAGTCCCGCTCCTCCAGGGCGAGAGCAAGCGTCCGCTCCACTTCTCCTCGAAAGTAGGTCTCGAGCCCTGCCGGGTCCATGGGCAGGAGGGCGGAGCCCGGATCGTCCCCGTAGGGGAGGCCGTAATGGACCACGTCGCCGGTGGCAACGGCCGCGGTCCCGAGGCCCAGGAGGGGAGAGAGGACCCGGGCGAGTTCTGCAGCAGTGGAGAAGGAACCGGTGACAGGGTCGTGGGTTAAACCAACGTACACCGGGAGGACCGGTGGAGGATCATTTCCTAACTTCTCCGCAGTGTACCGCCAGAGGACGAGAAATGTGTCCAGCGAGAACTCGTGCGCCAGGATGCCTGAGTCTCGCTTAAGAGAGGGCGGAAGCTCCGCGGGGGCGATCGGGACCTCCCCCAACGGGGTGGAAACCGCGTCCAGGGCGGGCACGAAGCCCCTGGCTAAAGCCGCGAAGGCCTCCTTACGGGCCGCTTTGGGCACCTCCGGGTCCTGGACGCGGCGATAAAGCTCCGAAAATGGCTCGGGGAGCGCCCCCATATGGAGCACCCCCAAGGCCAGGATCCGCTTCAGGCCCGGAAGGCGGAGGAGGGACCGCACCACCCGCATGATTAGCGGCCCCGAGTACGGAAGGGCGGTGTGGGGAATGGAGACGATCCCCCCGGCGGCAAGGGCGCCCGTAAGCTCCGGGTCCCGTTCCCCGGACTCTCGAAAGATCTTCTCAAGGAGGCGCCTTCGCGCTTCGGACTCGAGCTCCTCCCGGTAATAGCGCTTCCAATCCACGGGTTACTCCCTCGCGGTGGCCCGGAGAGACACGCTGGCTAAGGCCACGGTGAGGACGAGGAATCCCAGGACTCCCGCCAGTCCCACCGGCTCCTGCCAGGGAGCCAGACCCTTCACCATCACCGCCCGCAGGAGCCTATTTCCATAGGTCAGGGGGACCAGGTAGGCCAGGGGCCGAAGGACCGGCGGGATCGCCTGCAGGGGCCACATCATCCCCGAAAGGAGCACGGAAGGTAGCACCACAAGGGGGAAAAGAAGGATCGCCTGGGATTCCGTCTGGGCGAGGGCCGAGAGGAAGGTGCCCAGTCCCACGTTGCCCACGGCGAAGAGGATGATGCAGACCAGCGCCCAGAAGACCGAGCCGTTGATAACGATATCGAAGACCAGCTTCCCAAGCCCCAGGATCAGGCCCGACTGCACCAGGGCCACCATGCCGAAGGCGATCACGTACCCCAGGATGAACTCCCCCCGCCTGAGGGGCGAGATCCACAGCCGCTCGAAGGTGCCGTCCACCTTCTCCCGCACCACCGAAAGCAGGGTCAGAAGGGAACAGATGAAGGTCACCACGTACCCCATGATGGCCGGGGCGAAGGAATCGATGAATCTCACCTCCACCCCGTACAGGGGGTGTTCCTCGATCTCCACCGGTCCCCCTTCCCCGATGTCCATCAGGGCCTCCGCCACCCCGGCCCGGACGGCCGCCGCTATCTGGGGGTCCGATTCGTCCAGCCACAGGTGGAGCGTCCCGTGCGCCTCGGTGGCCACTCCCATGGCGAAGTGGGCGTAGTAGAGGCTGGTGAACTTGTCCGGAAGGCGCACCACCGCCTGATAGCCGGAGAGGAGGAGCTTTTCCGGGTCCTGCCCCGGCGGAAGCTCCGTCACCCGGAAGGTGGGATCGCCTTTTAGTGAATCGATGATCTCTGCCGTGAGGTCCGTGCGGTCCTCATCGATCACCGCCAGCCTCACCCCGCGGATGTCCCCGGAGAAGGAGAAGCCGAACAGGATCATGGCCAAGGAGGGCACCACCAGCATAATGGCGATCAGTCGCACGTCGTGCCGCATCTGCCGCAGCACTCGCATCGTGACCGCCCACACCCGTGCCGCACTCATTCTACCCCCTTACGGGCAAAGAACAGGAAAACCTCCTCCATGGATGGGGTACCCCCGACGGCCTGAGCCACCCGGGCCTGGAGCTCGGCCGGTAGCCCCTCCACCTGGAGTCTCCCCGCGCGCATGAAGCCCACCCGCGAGCAGCGGCCGGCCTCCTCCAAATAGTGGGTGGTGAGGAGGATGGTGTGGCCTTCGTCCTTTAACTCATGGAAATGCTCCCAGAACTCCTGGCGCAGGGCGGGATCAAGCCCCACCGTGGGCTCATCCAGAACCAGAAGCTCGGGCTTGGAGAGAAGGGCGCAGGCCAGGGAGAGGCGCTGCTTCTCCCCGCCGCTCAGGTTTCCAGCAAGGTGCACGGCCAGATGTGAAAGGCGCATGAACTCGAGGATCTCGGCGATCCGATCTCGGATCTCCCCCCGGGGCATGCCATTGAGCTGCCCGAAGAAGAGCAGGTTCTCCTCCACCGTGAGGTCCCGGTAGAGGGCCCGCTCCTGGGGCATGTACCCCAAGCGCCCCTCCACGTGGCGCTTCCCCTCGGGGATGGGATGGCCCAGGACGCGCACCTCGCCCGCGTCCCTCCCAAGCAGCCCGCAGATCATGCGGATGAGGGTCGTCTTCCCGGCGCCGCTCGGCCCCACCAGGCCGTAGATCTCCCCCCGGAAGACCCGGAGGTCAACCCCGTCCACGGCCCGCACCAGGCCGAAGGACTTGACCGCCCCCTGCACCTCAACCGCCGCTTCCACCGCTTCCCTCCGGCGGAGCGAACAGGGATTCGGGCACCCCGACGTCCACCTTGACCTCCAAGTATGAGACCTCGCTCACCAGCTTCCCTTCCTCGTCGTAGACCTCCACCTTGAGGGGAAGCCACATCCCCGGGGCCACCTCGGTGTGCTGTAGGAAGCGGGCCTCGGCGAGGAATTTCCCGTCCACATCGTACAGCTTACGCCTCACGGGAAGCCAGTTCTCCGGATCGACCCAAAGCTCTATCCGGCCGTAAACAGCCCCCTCCTCGGTGGGCGTCCCCGTAAGAAGCAGCAGTCCCCCGTCCGCTTTGACCTGGTATGAGTACTCCCGGTACTCGCTGCGCACGCTCCTTAGCAGCGCCCTGAACATGATCCACGGCTGCTGAGAGGGGGAAAGCTCCGATAGATCCTTCTCATACCAGGTGTCGGCCGCGGCGATGTAGACCCAGAAGCTGTCCCCCACGGCTAGGCTCACGTTCCCGGCGAGGTAGTCAGGGGAGAGGTACTCCAGGCGAAGCTTGTCCTGCTGGAGGAGGTAGAGCTTTACCTCCTGCTGGAGGTCGGGCTGCCCCTCCCGAAAGTGGACGATGGAAAGGCGCGCCTCCAGGTCCGAAAAGCCCCCCATAACTGCCTCCATGTGGTCCAGGACCTCATCAGGGACGGGGAGCTGGCCCAGGGCCGCGCTGCTCAAGATGCAAAGGCTTACAATGCCCATCGCGAAAATTTTCATGCTTTCCTCCTTCCCTCCCTGTAGCGGGCGAGGGCCTTGTGCCCCTCGTCCGTGAGGATCCCCTCGAATAGCACCTTCCGCAGGGTGTCAAGGATCCGCGGCGCCGACAGGCCTTCCCGCAGCACCCTCTCGGGGTTGACCATCTCCTCCACCGCGGTGCGCAGGAGGACCAGCCACAGGTCCACGTCGAGGTCAGGCCGCACCAGGCCCTGGGTTTGAGCCTCCCGCACGAGCTCCCCCACCGCTTCAAGACGCTTCCTCCGCTCGGCCTCGACCCGCCGCCACAGCNTGGGGCTCACCCCCCGCGCCTGTTCCAGTATCTGCTGCTGTGCTTGGGAGATGACCCCGGCAGCCTCGTCCAAGAACCGGTCCACCCGCACAAGCGGGGGTTCCGGTGAGCCGAGGACCGCGTCCAGCCGGGCGAAGAAGGTGCGGAGGAGTTCTCGCAGGGCAGCCTCCAACAGGGCCTCCTTGCTGGGGAAGAGCTGGTACAGGGTCTTCTTGCTGATGCGGGCCCGCTTGGCCACCGCCTCGGTGGTCACCCCCCGCCAGCCGCGGGCCAGGATCAGCGCCAGCGCTGCATCGACCACCTTCTCCCGAAGGGACATGGTGCCTCTTGGAAACCGAGGATACTGTTACAGTACTCTTAGGTCAACTCATTGACCTCGGGGCCACCGGGGCCTAGGATGGTGCGAAAGGAACGGTCATGAGCAAGAGGATTTACTTCCCGTTGGCGCTTTCGGTGGCAGCCGTTATCGCCCTTGCTGGATCGGTAGTTCAAGAGCGCTTAACCATCACGCAACACAAGGCGTGGGTGTTCTCCGTGGATTTCTCGCCGGACGGGACCTTCCTTGCCTCAGGGGCCTGGGACTCCACCGTCAGGCTATGGGATCCCGAGACNGGGTCGTTGGTAGCACTCCTCTCCGGGCACACCGGTTGGGTGCATGACGTCGCCTTCTCCCCCGATGGGGCACTCCTCGCCTCCGGGGCCCGGGACCGCAGTGTGCGCTTGTGGGACGTGGCAGGCCGCAGGCAGCTGCGCGTGCTGACCGGCCACAGCGCCCGGGTGAACTCTGTAGCCTTCTCCCCGGATGGGACCTTGCTCGCCTCCGCCTCCGATGATGGCACCATTGCCCTCTGGGAGGTGGCCACAGGGAGAAAGCTCGCCACCCTGGAGGGGCACGAAGACGGTGTCCTGTGCCTGAGCTTCAGTCCCGACGGACGCCTTCTCGCCAGTGGGGGAGAGGACAACCGAGTGCGGCTTTGGGACGTGGTGAGGAGGACCGCTTACCGGACCCTGTACGGGCACTGGAGCCCAGTGCGGGCAGTCGCGTTCAGCCCGGATGGGGAATATCTAGCCTCTTGCGCCCTGGACGGCACGGTGCGCATCTGGGATCCGAAACGCGGAAGGCAGCTTCGTATCTTGGCCCAAGACCAGTTTCGCGTTTACTCCCTGGCGTTCAGCCCGGATGGGAGCCTCCTCGCCTCCGGAAGGCAGGACTACAAGATAAAAATCTGGGAGGTGGACACCTGGCAGGAGGTGGCGCTCCTTGCGGGGCACCACGGTGGGGTGCTGGGGCTCGCATTTAGCCCTGACGGAAAGGTCCTTGCCTCCTCCTCTGCCGACAACACGATCAAGTTGTGGGACGTAAGCGCGCTTTATCGCTAGCCAACCTGCTACCCCACTGGCCTTCGCCCCGTCAGCGGGGCCANAGGAGGTAGGCCGCCATCGCNAGGAGCAAAAGCAAGGCGATCTCGAGAGGGCTGAGCACTGGCCGAAGCTTCTTGGGGAGGCGCTCCAGGGGAGAGGGGCACCCCTGGGCCAAACACCGCTCAACCTCCTCCCGGATGCGTAGCTCCACCGCCCGGCCGATCCCGGTAATGGCCAGGTCACCCACGATCACCGTGGGGGTCTTCTCCTCCTCCAACCCATAGGCCCGGGCCAGGTTCACCATCAGTCGCCACTCGTCCGGGTTGAAGGCGACCTCGTGGGAAACGATCTCGAGCTCCGGATACTCCTGGGCAAGCTCATTTAGGAACCCCCACATGATTTCGCAGTCCGGGCACACGGCCGACCAGAAGTAGTGAAGCTCCACCTCCGCACCTAAGGCCAACGCCCCTAACAGCACACACAACGCCAGCGTCAACCGGCTCTTCACCCTGCCTCCTTCTCCATCCTCGCCAGGAGCTCTTCCACCTTCTCTCGGATTAGGTCCCGCACCTCTCTGAACTCCTCCAGTGACTTCCCCCTGGGGTCGGGGATGTACCAATCCTCCGTCACCCCAAGGAAGCTGGTGGGGCATACGCCTGCGGCGCCGCAGCCCATGGTGACCACGTAATCGTAAGCTGCAACGTCACAGTCAGCGAGCGCCTTGGGGCGCTGACAGGAGATGTCGATCCCTACTTCCCTCATGACCTCGACCGCCTTGGGTTCAACCCTTTCCGCCGGCCGCGTCCCCGCGGACGCGACGCGTAAAGAGGGGGCCAGCGCCCGAGCAAACCCCTCGGCCATCTGGGAGCGACACGCGTTCTCCACACATACGAACAGAACCGATCGCACGCTTTCCCTTTCCAATCGATCAGTCATCAGAAGCCCAGAGTAGCTGGTCCNCATACAAGAGGCGCCATTGGGAAAGCCCCCCGATCATGCAGCGGGCGTCCGGGAACCCGTGCCCACGCAGGAACCGGGCGGCTTCACAGGCGGCTGTCCCATCCTCGTCCACGCACCACAGGTACAGGCGGGCGTCGCCCTCTGGCTGGGGAAGCGTAGCCGCAAGTTCAGCCAACGCCCCAAAGTCGGCGTGAAGGGCTCCGGGGAGNTGCCCGGCCGCATACAGCTCTTTGGACCGGAANTCGAGCACCACNATGTACTCTCGGGCCANGCTCTCCGGGGGCACCGCATACGGGAACTCGGACACTGCCGGGGGCACACCCCTCGGGNCCTTGCCCCAGATGAAGAGATCGCCTAGGCCCGCGCGCCAGCCGGCCAGGCCTCCGGCGATGCCGCGGACGGCCACGAATCCGGCCTCTGTGAGGGCTCCCAACGCCTGCTCCAAGGAAGAGCCATCCAGGTCGTAGAGGTACACAGGGGAGCCCCGAGGGAGTTGAGACATGGCCCTCGGGAGCTCAGCAAGCGGGATGTTCACCGCGCCAAGCAGGTGCCCCTTCCGGAAATCATCCTCAGGCCTCAGGTCCAAGAGGAGGTACCATCGCCAATAGAGCGAGGAGGCGGAACCCTCGTAGGGCGCCGCTTCTCTCACATACCCCCCTACCGTAAGCCGCACGCGCCTGGCTCCCGGAGCATCGGTGAAAAGGTCCACGTGTTTCCCCACGCGTTTGCCCCCGTAGCCTGTGGTGTCGAAGGTGACTACAAGCTCGATGGACTGTCCGGGGGCGAGCTCGCCCACCGCAAGAGGTGCACTGGTACATCCGCAGTCGGGGATGGGGGCCCGGGTGAAGTGAAGGACGGCATCCCCCACGTTGGTGAGGACGAACGCGTGCTCTACCACATACCCCTCGGTCACCTCGCCGAAATCGTACACAACGGAGTCCACAGCCAGGCGGGAGGTCGCAAATGCCAATACCCCGATTCCAACAGCCCATAGAACAAGCACTGCCCACATCCTCACGCCAGCCCTCCTGGGTTTAGGCCGTTACTCCCCTGCCCCAACCGCACTCAGTATGTGATGTGTTAACCGCCGTCTCGCAGCCGCGCTGACCCTGGCCATGGAGTTGCCGGGCAAACTCCAAGTATGTACTCTGCCTTCCACGCCTTGATCTGCATGAGATACAAGACCTTGCACCCTCACCAGATGCGAAGGCCGAAGAAACCCGCAATAAACTTGAGGGAAACATAAAGAAAAT
>MTNI01000080.1 GCA_002011415.1 Candidatus Acetothermia bacterium JdFR-47 | reverse complement strand
GGAGGGGAGGTTTGTTTGCCCACAGGCTTTGGCGCTTAACAGCTACCTTCGAGCGGCTGGGCCTGCGAGCTTACGCCTGATTTAGCCGGGGCTCCTGTAGTGGTCCTGCGGAACGGACGCCAAAATGCAGTTCAGATCAAGGCGAACGGACTCGAACCGCCGACCTCTCGCTTGCAAAACTGGCGCTNTCCCAAGCTGAGCTCAAAAAGACGTCAGTCTACACCTGTGTTTCCCGCCGACCTTGTCCCCCCAAGGGGCCCGGGCAAAACGCCGCGGGACCGGTTTGAGTTTTGACTCCGGGCACGTCTATAATGCCCGCGAATTCTGCAAGGAGGGTGATATGAAGGAGATCCGTTGGCATGGGCGTGGAGGCCAGGGGGCTAAGACAGTTTCCCAGATCCTGGCCCAAATCAACCTCCGCGAGGGGAAACACGTCCAGTCGTTCCCCGAATACGGCCCCGAGCGTTCCGGCGCCCCGGTCCGCGCCTACAACCGCATCTCAGACGAGGAGATCCTCATCCACTCAGGCGTTTACCACCCCAACATCGCGGTGGTCATCGACGAGTCCCTCCTGGACACGGAGAACCCTACCGAGGGNCTGAAGCCGGACGGCACTTTGCTCGTTAACACCAAACGCTCCCCCGAGGAGATCCGAGCCCGCACCGGGTTCTCAGGAGAGATCATCTGCGTGGACGCAAACAAGATCGCCCAGGAGGCGGGGACCGGCTTCCCCAACGTGCCCATGCTCGGGGCGGTGGTGGCGGTGCTGGGCACCGACCCCAAGCTCGCCGAGGAGGAACTGCGGGCAACCTTGTCCAAGCGCCTGTCGGAGGAACTGGTGGAGAAAAACCTCGCGGCCTTTCGGGCCGGCTACGAGGCAGCGAAAGGAGCGCGCCAAAATGCCTGAGCTGAAGACATGGAAGGAGCTTCCCATCGGCGGGGTCATCCCCGGCGGGGCGACCCCAGAACTCAACAAGACCGGCTCTTGGCGTTCCGAGCGCCCCATCTGGAACGAAGAGAAGTGCATCCACTGCCTGCAGTGCTGGCTGCACTGCCCCGACGACTCGATCCTCGTCAAGGAGGGAAAGGTCGTAGGCATCGATTACGACCACTGCAAGGGCTGTGGGGTGTGTGCGGGCGTATGCCCGGTGGACGCCATCGACATGGTCCCCGAAGGGGGTGAATGATGAAGAAAACGATGACCGGCCACAAAGCGGTGGCCGAAGCGATGCGGCAAATCGAGCCGGACGTGGTGGCNGTTTACCCCATCACCCCCCAATCCGAGATAGCCGAGTACTACGCCCAGTACGTGCACGACGGGATCGTGCACACCGAGCTTGTACCGGTGGAGTCAGAGCACTCGGCGATGTCCGCCTGCGTGGGGGCGGCGGCGGCCGGGGCGCGGGTGATGACCGCCACCGCTTCCCAGGGGCTGGCGCTGATGNTCGAGATCGTGTACATCGCGGCCTCCATGCGCCTGCCCATCGTGATGGCCTTGGCCAACCGGGCTCTCTCGGGCCCNATCAACATCCACTGTGACCACTCGGACGCCTACCTCGCCCGGGACGCGGGCGTGGTGCACATCTTCGCCGAATCCGCCCAAGAGGCCTACGACTACATGATCATGGCCCAGAGGATCGCGGAGCATGAAAAGGTGCGGCTCCCAGTGGTGGTGAACCTGGACGGGTTCACCCTCACCCACTCCGTGCAGGTGGTCGAGCCGCTTCCGGACGAGGCGGTGAAGCGGTTCGTGGGCGAGTTCAAGCCCCTTTACCCCCTGCTCGACGTGGACAACCCCTCCACCTGGGGGCCGTTCGCCATGCCCGACTACTACTACGAACTCAAGCGGGCTCAGCAGGCGGCCATCGAGGCGGTGCCCCCCGTGTTCCTGGAGGTTCAGCGGGAGTTTTCCCAGCTTTCGGGCCGCAACTACAANGGGTTCTTCGAGGCCTACAAGCTCGAGGACGCCGAGCGCGCGATCGTGATCCTGGGCTCCACGGCCGGCACGGCCAAGGTGGTGGTGGACGAGCTCCGCGAAAGGGGCGAGAAGGTGGGCCTCCTCAAGGNGTGGCTGTTCCGTCCCTTCCCGCGGGAGGAAATCGTCAAGGCCCTTGCGCACGTCTCCAAGGTGGCGGTGTTGGACCGGGCGCTCTCCTTCGGGGCCATGGGGGCCCTGTATTCGGACGTGACATCCGCCTTCGTCCACGCCGAGCGGCGCCCCACGTTCGTGAACTACATCTACGGCCTCGGCGGACGCGACACCACCACGGAGCAGCTCGCTCAGGTGTTCGAGGAGCTGAAGACNGCCCAGCCCGGCGGGCTCCGCTACATCGGGCTCAGGGAGTGAGGAGGAANGGATGCCGAACATAAAGGTTCTTGCCCAAAGGGAAGAGGCCCGGGTCCGGTTCACCGCCGGCCACTCGCTGTGCGCGGGTTGCGCCGAGCCCATGATCGTGCGCACGGTGCTCAACTCCATCGAGGATCCGGTGGTGGTGGCCAACGCCACCGGGTGTCTGGAGGTGGCCACCAGTCGCTATCCCACCTCCGCCTGGAACGTGCCCTGGATNCACTCCGCGTTCGAGAACGCCGCCGCCACCATCGCCGGCGTGGAGGCAGCTTACCAGGCCCTGCGCCGGGCGGGGAAGATAAACCGCAGAATCCGGTTCGTCGCCTTCGCCGGGGATGGAGGGACCTACGACATCGGGCTTCAGGCACTATCCGGGGCCTTGGAGCGGGGGCACGACTTCCTGTACGTGGTCCTCAACAACGAGGCCTACATGAACACCGGGGTGCAGCGGTCATCCGCCACCCCCAGGTGCGCCTCCGCCACCACCTCTCCGGCGGGAAAAGCCATCCCGGGGAAGCCCCAGGACAGGAAGGACCTCACGGAGATCGTCGTCGCTCACCGCGTGCCCTACGTGGCCCAGGCCTCCGTCTCCAACCTCATTGACCTTGCGAACAAGGTGGAGCGGGCCATGCAGTACGAGGGCCCTAAGCTCATCAACGTGCTCTCCACCTGCCCCCTGGGCTGGCGCACCAAGCGCGACTCGGCCGTGTCCATGGCCAAGCTGGCGGTGGAGACCCGCTACTGGCCCCTGTATGAGGTCGTGGAGGGGCGGTACAAGATCACCTACAAGCCCAAGGAGCGGGTTCCCATCGAGGAGTGGCTCAAGCCCCAGGGGCGGTTCCGGCACTTGTTCAAAACCGAGGAGGGCAAAAAGCTCATCCAGGAACTGCAGGAAGCGGTGGACCGCCACTGGGAGGAGCTCCTCAGGAAAGAGCGGTGCACCCAAGAAGAGGGCTAGGAAGGTGGGAGCGGCCCAGGCCCCTGTGGTGGGGTCTGGGCCGCGACCTTTTCATCGGCGCCGCCATCGGGGCAGCCGTGGGCGCTGGCTTTCAGGACCTCGCCTTCGGTGCTGGGGTTGGGGCCGCCGTCGGTGCCCTCCTCCATATCCACTTCCGGCTGCGCATGCGTTAGCCAAAGCGAGTGTCTGCACATCCCCTACCTAAAAGCTACTGACTGCTTGGCACATTGAGGACGTGCTCAGCGCCAGCCGTCTAGGAGCAAGTTGGGCGCTGCCGAAAGAGTGATAGGGTCAGTGATGNCCAGCTCGACGTGGCGATGGTAGGCGCAGGCGGCCACCATGGCCGCGTTGTCGGTGCACAGCTCCTTGGGCGGGAAGTAGACCTCGACACCCCGCTCTACGGCCCGGTCGGGCAGCACCTCGCGCAGCCGCCGGTTGGCCGCCACCCCTCCCACCACTGCGATCCGGGGCATCCCGAACTCCTTGGCCGCCCGCAGCGCTTTCTCCGAAAGCACGTCCACAATGGCCTCAAGATAAGAGGCACAGAGATCCGAGCGGTCCTCGTGCGGATGATCCCGAAGCCAATACACGGCCGCGGTCTTGAGACCGGCAAAGCTAAAATCGAGCCCTGATTCGATCATGGGCCGGGGGAAGGGAACGGCGTTGGGGTCTCCCTCCTGCGCCCGGGCGTCGATCTCCGGCCCCGCCGGGTAAGAGAGCCCGATTAGCCGCCCGAACTTGTCCAGGGCCTCGCCAGCCGCGTCGTCCCGGGTACTCCCGATCACTCGGTATTCCCCCCATCGGGGAACCACCACCAGCGACGTATGCCCCCCGGAGACAATTAGCCCCAGGAAGGGCGGCCCTGCGTCCGGGTGCGCCAGCCGGTGGGCGAAGAGGTGCGCCGCCAGGTGGTTAACGGCCACCAGTGGAATATCACACGCCAGGGCAATGCCCTTGGCGTAGGCCAGGCCCACGAGCAAAGGCCCCACAAGCCCAGGTCCATAGGTCACCCCCACCAGCTCCACGTCCTTCCAGTCAAGGCCGGCTTTGTCCAGGGCCTCCTGCGCCAGCGGGGGGAGCTTCTTCAGGTGGTCCCGGGAGGCCACTTCCGGCACCACCCCGCCGTAGCGGGCGTGGAGCTCGACTTGGGAGTAGATAAGACTCGTGAGGATCTCCTCACCATCCCGCACCAGGGCCACCGCCGTCTCGTCGCAGGAGGTCTCGATCCCCAGGACGATCATTGTTCCTTGTCCACGAGCTCCGGCTTGACCACACCGATGTAAGGCAAATTGCGGTAGAGCTCAGCGTAATCGAGGCCGTAGCCTACCACGAACAGGTTCTCCTCCAGGGTGAAGCCAACGTAATCCACCGGCACCTCTACCTGCCTGCGGGCGGGCTTNTCCAGCAAGGTACAAACCCGAAGACTGGCGGGCTCCCGCACCTCCAGGCGCCTGAGGATGTGCTGCAGGGTGTGGCCGGTGTCTACGATGTCCTCCACGATGAGGAGGTCTCGCCTTCCTACCGGGGAATCGAGATCCTTGAGGATCCGCACCTCTCCCGGGCTCGTGCGCCCCTGATAGCTGGAGACGGCCATGAAATCGTACTCCATGGGGATGTCCATGGCCCGGGTGAGGTCGGCCATGAACGGCAGCGCCCCTTTAAGGAGCCCCACCACGAGCAAGGGGCGCTTGTAGGGATCACGGCCGGCCCCGGCCTTGTAGTCCTGGGATATCTGAGCGCCGAGTTCGCGCACCCTTCGTGCGATGTCCTCGGCGGAATAAAGCACTCGCCCGATGATCTCGCTCATATTGCCCATGCCTTTCCCCTAGCGGTTGCCTTCAGAAGGACCCCGTAGGATAGCGCGCCCCGCACCTCCCTGCCAGCTAACTCCCTATACAGACGCGGGACAGAGGGAAGCGGCCATGCCGAGAAGGAGGTTTCCGGCCACCTCCCGGCGGTAGTCCGCCGAAGCCCTGATATCGGAGATGGGGCGCGTGGCCGCACGCAGCCGCTCCACCAGGGGGCGCAAGGCCTCCGGATGCAGGGGCCTGCCCACCAAGGCCTCCTCCACCTCCCGGGGACGGAGCACGGTGGGGGCCACGGAGCCCAGGGCCAGACGAGCTTTCCTTATTACGTCCCCCTCAAGCCAGATGAGCGCCCCCAACGAGGCAACGGCGATCACCAAGGCCCGCCTCCGTCCCACCTTGCGGAAGTAGGCCAAGGGGGCCGCTTCGGGGAAGGGGATGAAGATACTGCGGATGATCTCCCCCGGGGCCAGGGCGGTCTTCCCTGGGCCCGTGACGAACTCCTCCACGGGGAGCTCCCTCTCCCCTACGGGCCCGACGAGGCGCACCCGGGCGGAGAGAAGGTACAGGGGGATAAGCCCGTCCCCGGCCGGGGAGGCGTTGGCTAAGTTCCCCCCTAGAGTCCCCATGGCCCGGATGGCCGGGGCCCCGATGGTCGCGAGCGCCAGCTGCAGGATAGGAAGCCGTTCGGCAAGCGGGGACCGGAGTATCTCCGCGTGGGTGACCGCCGCCCCCACCTCGGCTCCCTCCTCCCCGATCTCGATCGACGAAAGCTCGGGGAGCTCGCCTACGTAGACCAGGAACTGGGGGACCTCCATCCCCTTGCGCACCCGCACGAATAGGTCCGTCCCCCCAGCGAGCGGCCGCCCCCCTTCGGAAACGAGGCGCACCGCCTCGGCGAGGTCCGTGGGCCTTACGATCTCAACCGGTCCGGTCTTGCGCACGCCAAATCCTCCTCGCAATCCACGTCCCACACCACCCCGGGATCGTCCCACGGGATGAGCTCGCAGTCCCCGATCAGGTCACGAGCCCCGACATCCCCGGAGAGCGTAAGAAGCTGGGGGCGAAGCCTTGAAGGGAGGTAGACGGGAAACCCCCGCTGCCCCCGGTAGGCCGGGGCCACGGGCCGGTCCCCGGCCCGGGCGAGCACCGCCCTGGCCGCCTCCTCGGGGACACAGGGCATGTCTCCCAGGAATACAAGCATGCCTCCTTCCACGCACTCGGCCGCGCGCCTCAAGGAGGTGCCCATCCCCCGGGGCCAGTCTTGGTTCACCACCACTTCCCATCCGGAGAACGGGATCTCGCGCTCGACCTCCTTCGCCTGGGCGCCGAGCACGATGAGCCGCCGGGCAAGCGGGAGCCCCTCCACCAGGGCCACGGTCCAGGCAAGGAGCGGCCGGCCCCGGAACGGCAGGAGCAGCTTGGGACGTTCCAAAAGAGTCGAATCCCCGCCGGGGCTTCGCGTCTCTTTCATGCGCCGCCCGGCGCCAGCGGCGAGAACCACCCCGGTCACATTGATGACAGCCGCTTCGCCGCCAGCAGCACCGCTTCCACGATTTGTTCGTACCCGGTGCACCGACATAGGTTCCCGGAAAGCCAGGCCCGCACCTCCTCCCGTGTGGGATGGGGGTTTTGGGAGAGCAGAGCATAGGCTGCCATGATGATCCCCGGGGTGCAGAAACCGCACTGCACCCCCCCGGCCTCGATAAACGCCTGCTGTAACGGGTGCAGCGCCCCGCTTTGGGCCAGGCCTTCGATGGTAAGGACCTCTTTCCCGTCCACCTGGATGGCCGCGGTGAGGCAGGCAAGGCGCGGCTGGCCGTCCACAACCACGGTGCAGGCGCCGCACTCCCCCTCGCCACAGCCCTCCTTGGTGCCGGTGAGCCCTAGGTCTTCCCGCAGAAGATCGAGAAGCCTCCGGCCTGGAGGAACGTCCACCTCCACATCGCGCCCGTTTAGGCGAAACCGGATCCTCATTGCGACAGCACTCGCTCCACAGCGGAGAGCTCCGGAGGGATCACCACCGGCTCCGGCAGCCCCCGCAGCATCCCCTCGGGGTCCTTGAGCCCCGATCCGGTAATGAACACCGCCGCGCTGGCCCCGGCGGGGACCGTGCCGTCCCGCAGAAGGGCCAGGAGCCCGGCGTAGGCCGCCGCCGCCGCGGGCTCGGCGAACACGCCCACCCGCCGGGGCAGGTCTTGCCCGGCCGCCAGGATTTCGTCATCACTCACGGTGACAAAGCCCCCGCCCGTCTCTGCCACGTACCGCACCGCCTTCACCACGTCGCGGGGCTTGCCCACCCTGATGGAGTCGGCCACCGTGTCGGCCGGCTCCTCGGCGGGGAGGATCGGTCCTCCGCGGGCATGCCGCTCGAACGCGTGGGCGATAGCTGCGGAACCCGTGGCCTGCACCCCATACACCTTGGGGACGCGCTCGGCCAGACCCAGCTCCACCAGCTCGGAAAAGCCTTTGCAAATCCCGGAGATCACCGAGCCGTCCCCCACCGCGACGAATACGTAATCTGGGACCTCTCCCTCGAGCTGCTCCCACAGCTCCAAGGCCCCGGTCTTCTTGCCTTCCACGTTCATCGGGTTCAGGGCCGCCGAACGGTTGTACCACCCGAACCTGGCCGAGGCCTCGCTACACAAGTCGAAGGCCTCGTCGTAGGTGCCGTCCACCGCGAACACCAGGGCCCCGAAGGCGATGAGCTGCGCCACCTTGGGCCGAGGGGCGGTCTTGGGCACGAAGATGTGGCACGGGATCCCGGCAGAGGCGCAGAAGCCCGCGAGGGAGGTGGCCGCGTTCCCGGTGGAGGCGGCNGACATCGCGGCCCGGCCGAGCTTGCGGGCCGCGGCCACGGCCACCGCGGTGGCCCGGTCCTTGTAGGAGGCGGTTGGGTTGAGGGAATCGTCCTTAATCCACAGCGCGGAGAGCCCCAGCTCCGCCGCCAAGGTGCGGCAGGAGTAAACAGGGGTCCACCCGGCCCTCAAGGGAACGGCGTGTTCTACGCCCACGGGCAGGAGCTCCTCATACCGCCACAGGGAGGGACGTCTCGTCTCAGCAAAGCTCGAGGGCGTGAGCCGGCGGGCGAGTACCCGGTAATCGTAGACGACCTCCAGCGTGCCAGAGAGGGGCCCACACCTGGGGCAGGTGTAGTCCACCGACCAGGGTTCGTACTCCCGGCCACAGCCTACGCAGCGAAAGGCGATCGGCTCACCCATAAGCGGCTCCCAGTGGTCCCAGTGTACCCCTTGGGGAAGGGATCATGCCTTCCCCCGCGTTCCGCCCGCCCGCAAACACACCCCCGGTCAAAAAGAGACACCTCCTTCAAACATCAAAACCTCTTCTTCAATCTGCCCTGCCCCGTCAGCCGCCCCCGGCCAGGAACGGGAGGGACCTCCGCACGCCCTCTAGGATCACGGCCATCTCGGCCGCCCCCTTGAGGGACAACGTCCCCGAGAACGGCTCCTTCAAGGCCATCTCCACAATGGACCAGTCCGGGCCAAACCCAACCCGTACCCGGTCGTCCTCATACCACAACCGCTCATCCTCCCGCGAGAGCCTCGCCTCGCGGCCCTGCTCCCTACGCCTTATGGTATCCCCTGCGAGGTAAAACGCGTTGTCCTCCTCCCGCCGGAAGTCCTCCTCCTGCAAGAACAGCCTGGGCTTCTCCGCGTACGGCTTACCTTGGTGGACGCAGAAGGTGGCGCAGTTGCCACACTCGTTGCAAAAGTCGTCTACGTGGAGGATCTGCCGCATCTGTTTCACCTCGAACTCCTCCTCCCCCACCACGACGAGGTCCCCATCCCGGCACGTCAGCACCGGCAACACCAGGCGCACCGGGGAGACGAAGTACACCAGGTTGGCCCGGTTGGGGCAGACCTCCACGCATTTGTCGCAGAAGGTGGAACACTGCAGGCAACGCCGGGCCTCGGCCCGGGCAGCATCCTCTGGGAGCGTGGCCTCGATCAGCTCGAAGCCGCGCCGGCGCTCCGGGGGAAGCACGGACGGCCTATGGGCGGCCTCCTTCCGCGCCCGCATTCGCTTCACCGCTGCGATGTCCTCCTCCGAGAGGGTCACCCGGGGGTCGGGGAGCCGGAACTCCACCCCGAACTCCTCGCACATGGCCCGGGCGGCGCGCATGCCATCCGCGCAGGCAGCGATGATGGAGTGCGGCCCCTCGGCCACGTCCCCGCCGGCGTAGACCCGGGGAGCGGTGGTCCGCCCAGTCTCAGGGTCGACCTCGATGGTCCCGTTCTTCCTGAGCGAGACCTTGCTCCCCGTGAGGAACGTGATGTCCGCCTTCTGGCCTATGGCCACGATGACGGAGTCGGTCTCGATCACGAACTCGCTCCCCTCGATGGGGATCGGACGCCGGCGCCCGTCCGGCCCGGGCTCGCCCAGGCGGTTGCGCACGCACTCGATGGCCACCACCCGGCCATCCCTCAGGATGACCCGGGTCGGCGTCGCCAGCTCCTCCAGGACCACGCCCTCCTCGAGCGCCCCCAGAAGCTCTTCCTCGGAGGCCGGCATCTCGACCCGGGACCGGCGGTAGACCACGGTCACCGGCCCACCGGTGAGGCGGCGCGCCACCCGGGCCGCGTCCATGGCCGTATCCCCACCCCCGATAACCACCGCCTTGGCCCCCAGATCCACCTTCTCCCCCAGGCGCACGCGCTCCAGGAGCTCCAGGGCGGAGAACACCCCCTCGCCCTCGATCCCGTCGATGAAGAGCGGCACCTGCCTCTGCAGCCCGGAGGCGATGTAGACCGCGTCGAACCCCTCCTCCAAGAGCTCCTCCGGGGGCACGGTGACGGGGTGTGAGAGCTTGATCTCAACGCCCAGCGCCGCTATCCGGTCCACGTCCCTTTGGATAACGGGGTCGGGCAGCCGGAAGCTGGGCACNAGCCGCATCATNCCCCCAGGCGCGTCCTTGGCTTCGTACACCGTGGCCTCGATCCCGTGCAAGGCCAAGAAGTAGGCGGCCGCAAGACCGGAGGGGCCGCTACCGATGATCGCCACCCGCTTCCCGGTCGGGGGCGCCGGCGTTGGGCGCGGTGGCTGGCCGTGCTCGACGGCGAACCGCTTGAGCGCCCGGATGGCGACGGGCTCCTCGTAACTGTTCCGGGTGCAGCGGGTCCGACAGAGCTCGGTGCACACGTAGCCGGTCACTCCCGGCAAGGGGTTCCGGGCCAGGATGACCTCCAGCGCCTTGTCGTAGTCCCCTTGAGCGATGAGCCAGGCGTACTCGGGCACGTCCTGGTGCACCGCACACTGCTCCCGGCAGGGGGCGGTGATGCAGTCGAAGGGCCCAAGCCCCGACTCCACCTTGGGAAGCCCGTACTTGAAGTAGCTCTTCTTGTACCGCGGGTCCTTGCGGGCCGCGGCGGCTGCCCGCTCTAGGCTAGCTAGTCTGTCCCGGGCGAGTTCGTCCAGGTTCCTCGCCCCTCGCCTTTCCATCTCGGCTTCCAGGTTTTCCAGGTACTGAAGGAGCCGGGAGTAGCCGCCCGGCTTGAGGAGGTCAGAGGCCACCGTGACCGGTCGGGCCCCTGCGGCCAGGATCTCCGTGACGTTCAACGCGTCCGCCCCGCCCGCGTAAGAGACATTGAGGTCCCCATCGAATTGCCGAGCCAGCTTCCAGAACAGGTTCATGGTGATGGGGTACAGGGCCCGACCGGACATGTACATCTCCTCGCCAGGGAGCACCCCCTTGTGGTTGGCCATCGCCAGGGTGTTGGAGAGCTTGACCCCGAACACCAGGCCTCGTTTGGCGGCCACCTCCTTGAGGGACCGGATGAGCTCCACCGCCTGGTTGTACTGGAGATCGTGCTCGAACACCGAGTCGGGGATCTCGATCTCCCGAAAGCCCAGGTCGTCGTGGAGGATGCGCATCACCTCGTCTTT
>MTNI01000044.1 GCA_002011415.1 Candidatus Acetothermia bacterium JdFR-47 | reverse complement strand
ACCGGCTATAACCTCACCGATGCCTTTTGCGGGTTCAGGGCCCTGCGTTTAGCCCCCATCCCGGAGCTCGAGCTGACCCAGGACGGCTACGGGTTTCCGGTGGAGTTCTGGATCAAGGCCGCCCACAAGGGCCTGAGGGTCGAGGAGGTTGCGGTGCCGCTCATCTATCACGATTTCGACAAGGGCGTGGGGCGACATCCCCCGCGGGAGCGACTGGCCCACTANTTAGAGGTGGCAGCGGAGGCCCTACGATGGACATCCTCGTCGTAGCCGCCCACCCGGACGACGCGGAGATCGGCCTTGGNGGGACCATTGCTAGGCTGACCGCGGCCGGCCTCTCGGTGGGGATCGTTGACCTCACCGACGGAGAGCCTACCCCCCACGGGAGTCGGGAGACACGCCTTGCCGAGGCCCGCGAGGCGGCAGAGCTCTTGGGGGTGAGGGAGCGCATCCTCCTGGACCTCCCCAACCGCTATCTCCAGGACACCCCCGAGGCTCGCGCCAAACTCGCCGAGGTGATGCGTACCCACCGGCCTCGGGTAATCTTCGGCCTTCTGGGGGTTGATCAGCACCCCGATCACATCGCCGCCTGCGACCTCGCCCGTCACGCCCGCTTTTACGCAAAACTCACCAAAACAAATATGGCAGGCGAACCCTATTACCCACCGCTCCTTTTCCAATACGCGACCAGCCACCTGCGCCGGGTCCTCAAGCCAGCGGCGATCGTGGACATCAGCGGGACATTCGAACGCAAGGTCGCAGCTGTGCTCGCCTACCGCTCCCAGTTCGGCTGGCGGGAAGAGAGGATGCGCGAGGCGCTCACCACCATCGCCAGGTTCTACGGCCAGAAGATCGGGGTACGCTACGGCGAGCNGATCTTCTCCCCCGAGGAGCTCCCAATTTGGGACCCTCGCTCCCTGCTTCCATGAGGGACCTCGTCCCCCAACGGCACGGGGAGGTGCGCTGGGAATGGGGCGGGCGAGGGATGCTCGCCCTGGCACGGGCCGGGGCACGGGCGCTCGCAAGCGGGCCCTGGGCCGAGCTCCGCCAGCGGGCGCGAGAGGAACTGGGCTTCCCCCCTGGCCGCCCGGTGATCGCCTCCGGACACCAGCCCTTGCTTGTTCACCCCGGAATCATCCTGCGGCAATTCTTCCTCCACGTCCTGCCCCCCGAGGCATATGGAGTATGGGTATCCGTAGACACAGACGCCCCCCAAGACGTGGGGTTCCCCCTCCCCCTGCGTCGCAGGGCTTACACCCATCACTTCCTGGTGCTGATTTCGAACCCGGAGCGCAGGATCCTGGCCGCGATCCCCGCCCCCACGCCCGAGCTCCTCGACCAGGCTCGGCGGCGCATCGCCGAGCGGCTTGCCACCTTGCATAACCGGGCCATCCTGACCCGGGCCGAGACCGCCTGGAAGCGCCTCCCCCCACCGGAAGGGACATGGCCCCATTGGCTCGAGACCGCGAAGGCCAGGCTCTGCGGCCTCCAGGGCCTGAGGTGGCTTTCGGCGAAGGCGCTCGCTGAAACGCGGGCGTTCAGGGAGTTCGCGGAACTCCTTCTTGGAAAAGGGGACCTGTTTCTCGAGGCCTACGAGGCGGCGGCGAAAAAGGCGGGGATCGCGCCCCTCAAACCCGGGGAGCTGCCGTTCTGGACCATCCGTGGAGGCCGACGCCAGCCGGCACGGCCCGGCGATGGCCCATTGTTTCCCCGGGCCCTAACCCTCACGCTGTTCCTACGGGCAGTGGTGTGCGACTTCTTCCTCCACGGGGCAGGAGGGGCCACGTACGAGCCGGGTGTGGACCACCTGTTCCGGGCCGCGCTGGGTATCGAGCCCCCGTCCTGGGGTTGGCTCACCGGCACGTTCTTGCTTCCGGAGCCGTCGGCGGAGCAACGCCTCCCCGGACGGGAGTTCCCGTTCTTCCTGCATGACCTCGCGGAGGTAAAGGCCGCCCTTGCCGGCCCTCTCTCTGCCCTCTAGCGCACCACAGGTCCGTGCTGTCGGATGAACTCCTCCTCCTGGGAGGGCAGAAGATATGGCTCCACCCGCTCAAAGCCGCGCCTCCGGGCCAGGAACCGGGGCCAAGTGCGGCCCAGGTAGACGTTCCAGTCCACGGCGAGTTGGTTGTAACGCCTGCGGACAATGTCGAGCTCGTCCTCGGCCTCGGCCAAACGGTTCTGGGCCTCGCGAAGGCGCTCGGGGCGCTCCCTGGGAAGCCCGTTATAGGCAGCCCGGAGGGCCACCCGGAGCCGATCGTCCGCGTGGGCAAGCGCCCGTGGGCCCTCGGCCTGGGCGTGGGGGAGGGAGTCGACGACCTCCTCGAGCTCTTTCCGCGCCTCCGGCACCAGCCCTAGCGACTTCAGGGCGGCGAGGAACTCCTTCAGGGCAGCAAGCCGGGCCGCCAAGGCCTCCTCCACCTCGGCCCACGCCCGGTCCAGCTTGGCAGCGGTCCGCCGCAAGCGGTTGGCGGTGCGCCACCAGGCGAAGGCACCGCCCAGCACCAGAGCCACCGCGATGAAAACAACGGTCATGGCCATTTACCAGGACCCGCCACCACCACCGCCCATGCCGCCACCGGAGAACCCCCCGCCGCCGAAGCCCGACCCCCCGCTCCAGCCGCCCTTGGCGGCCGAGCGGGGAACGGAAGTGGCGGCTGACCGGGCGGCGTAATGGAAGGCGGCAAGCCTGTATCCCAACAGATAAGGGGCGAAGGTGGGGAACCTGCCGTCGTACCAATCGGGCGGCCGCTGGAGCAGACCCTCGAACTTGTGTGTCCACACCTCGGTGAGGCCGAGGGCCATCGCGTAAGGGAGCAGCTCCTCGAAGTGCTTCTCCGCCGCGGCGAACTCTATCCGCTCCACTTCGGCCCGCCGGATGTACTCCTCCAAGCCCAGGATCTCCCGCAGAACCTTCATCCCCTTGCGGGTCTTCCTCGGCATGATGCGGGCGAAGGCCCAGATGATCAGGCCGGACACGCCCACCGCCGCCCCCAGGTACAGGGATGCGAAGTACACCCCCAAGGCAAACCCCAGGACGATCACGCCCAGGCCGATCCCGCGGTAGAGGTTCCGCACCCGGTCCGGGTTGCCGGCGTAGTAGCCCTGTTCCGTGAGGCCCATGTACAGGCGGGCTGCGAGCCCAGGAACCTTCTCGTACAGCTTGTAGCGGAGCTCGGAAAGCCGCTTGCGCTCCTCCCCGGCAAAGAGGGCCTCAAGCAGCGCCTCCTCGAAGTCCGTGAGGGGCTCCTTTCCTTCCTCCCGGATGAGCTCAAAGTCGTCCGGTTCCTTCCCCCTCTCGTCCTCCCACACCTCCCGCAGGCGCAGGTGTCCCTTCACGGCCAAGCCCACGATGGCCGCGGACAGGTCCCGCGGGTCAAACCGGTCGTCCACCAGCACCCCAGCCTCCGCCGGCCCGATCCCCTTCGGGGGGGTGAACGCGGGGGCGATGGTGCCCTTCTTGGGATCCCGGCCCTTGTGCCACCACAGCACCGTCATCCCCAACAGCACCAAAAGCGGGATCCCGGCATAGAGGTTGTCCTGAAGGAACCACACAAGCTCCTGCCAGGCCCCGGGAAGAGCCACGTACCCCTTGGGGAACCGCACCGCCACCGTGACCCCCTGTCCCGGGACCAGGTCCTTGGTCTCCCCCACCAGCACGTCTCCTACCCAAGCAAGCTGGAACTCCTCCCGGGCCCCCAAGTACCCTTGATAACCCACAATGCGGACTGCATCCTGGGGTACCTCAGCAGGGAGTCTTACCGTAACCCGGGCGTGCTTGATCTGCCACGGCCATTCGGTCCCGATGGCGTTCCAGTAAAACTCCACCTCGTCCCCGTAGACCCTGAGCGCCCGGGCCAACCGGTAACGGATGGTGTAGGTGACGGCCCCCTTCACCAAGACGTCAGGATCGCCGATGCGCAGCTTTAGGTATTCCCCCTCCCGGGTCACCTTGACCGGAACCTCCGCTCCATTGGCCAGCACCTCTTCCACCGTGATCCGGAGCTTGTAGCGCTCCCCGGTGGGCAGGCGGTAGGAGTACGGGACCATGCGGTAAATGCCGTGCCGGGAGACGTCGAAGAAAACGGTAATCTCTTCAGACACGCTCACGTAACCGTCAGACTGGATTTCTAGGTCGATCAGGTAGTCCTGGATCCACTCCCCGCAGGCGGAAAGGGGAAGGAGGACAAGGGCTGCCAAAAGCAGATACCGCTTCATTTGGCGAACGAAACCTGGGGCGGCTCTTGCATTTCCTCGGAAGGCAGCGTGTAGAACTCCCGCTCGCGGATGCCGAACAGGTTCGCGACCAGGTTGGAGGGGAACACCTTTATCCGCGTGTTCAGGTCCCGCACCACGGCGTTGTAGAACCGGCGGGAGCGGGCGATCTCGGTCTCCAGGTCCTCAAGCGACCGCTGCAAGGAGACGAAGTTCTCATTGGCCTTGAGCTCAGGGTAGTTCTCCACCACCGCGAACAGCGTCTTCAGGGTGGCCTGGAGGAAGTCATCGGCCTCGCCCTGTTCCTTAGGGGTGCGGGCCTTGAGCGAGGCGGACCGTGCCTCGGTCACCTTCTCGAACACCTCCCGCTCGTGGCTGGCGTAGCCCTTCACCGTCTCCACCAAGTTCGGGATGAGGTCCGCCCTTTTCCTGAGCAAGGTGTCGATGTCCCGCCACGCCTCCTCCGCCCTCACCTGGAGCCGGATAAGGCGGTTGTAGGTGGCGGCCACCCACACGAACAGGACGACAAAAATCCCGAGGACGACAAATCCAGTCATTTCCGCCTCCTTGAAAAATCATTCTACGACACTGAGGTGGCCTGGCCAAAACCGGCGATCCCAAGTCGGCCAAGTAGCACGGCCCCGCCCGACCTGGCAGAATCACAGGGCCATGGAAGAGCGTTTCTCTCGCCAGTTGATCCTCCCCCAAGTGGGCGAAGAGGGGCAGCGGCGCCTCAACCGGGCCCGGGTGCTCGTGCTCGGCTGCGGCGCCCTGGGCTCACACACCGCCGCCTCCCTCCTCCGCGCCGGGGTAAGGCGGCTCATCCTCGTGGACCGCGACGTGGTGGAGCTCTCCAACCTCCAGCGGGTGGCCGTCTACACCACCGCAGACCTGGGCAGGCCCAAGGCCGAAGCCTTGGGCCAGGCCCTGAAGCGGATCGATCCCGAGGCGGAGGTAGAGGCGCGCACCGCCCACTTCGGCTCCAGGGAGGCGGAGGAACTGGTCCCCCGCGTGGACCTGGTGGTGGATGGCTTGGACAACATGGAGTCCCGGTACCTCGTGAACGACGCGTGCGTGAAACACCATGTTCCCTGGATCTACACGGCCGTGCTCGCCACCTACGGCATGACCATGCCCATCCTGCCCGATAAGGGACCGTGCCTCAGGTGCCTGTTTCCCCAGCCTCCGCCCCCGGGGAGCCTGCCCACCTGCGCCACCGCTGGGATCCTGGGGCCGGTGCCGCAGGCCCTGGCCGCCCTCCAAGCCACGGCCGCGATCCAGATCCTGCTCGGAAGCCCGGATCTCCACCCGGGAGAACTGCTGCACCTCGATCTTTGGACGCGGCGGCTGGAACGGCTGGCCGTGGAGCGGGCCGCGGACTGCCCCACCTGCGGACGGGGGGAGTTCGAGTTCCTCGGGAGGTCCTCCCGCACCGCCACCCTATGTGGGGATGCGGTGCACGTGCTGCCCCGTGATAAAACAGACTTGGACCTCACCGTCCTCGCCGAGCGGCTTTCCCAACTGGGGGAGGTACGACTGCACAAAGGGGTGCTCCTCGCGAATATCGAGGGCGTCTCCTTCACCGTGTTCCCGGACGGCCGGGCGATTGTGAAAGGGGTACGTGATCCGGACCGGGCCCAGGCCCTGTACGATCAATACATCGCTAGATGACCCGGGTCACAAGGTAGATGAGAAGGAGCACCACTGCCAGGGCGATGATCGGCACCGCGAGCATTGGAAGTGCCATCCTCTTAATAAGCTTCTTCTGCTCTGGGTTGAGCTTCACCGGACGGGGATAGCGAATCTCCAGTTTCTTCGCCTTCTTCAGCATCTTCACGGACTGGGCGATCTTGCCCTGCCGGCGGTATACCACCCCCAGGTTGTGGTGGGCGGAGGCGTGCTTGGGATCTTCCTCAATGGCGCGCTTGTAGGCGTATTCGGCGCGGGAAAGGTCGCCGGAGTCGAAATAGAGGTTGCCAAGCCGGAAGTAAACCTGGGCCTTTTCGACCCCGTACCGCAACACGTCCACCAGGAGGTCGATCCCCTCCTGGTATCGCCCTGCCCGGCGGAGTTCCTCCGCCCGGGCCAGGGCACGGGCGCACAGCTCCTCCCGCTCCGCCTCGGTCAGCTTGCCCGGGTCTGGGAGCGGAGGAGAGAGAGCCTCTCCTTCACCGTTTGGATATCCAGCCATGTCAAGTATTTTGGGCTTCCCTTTTTCTTGCTCGGGTTCCTGAGGAGGAAGCTGGGGTGGAACATGGGGAAGATCTCGATCCCACCCTTCCACCTGTAGAACCTTCCCCGCAATTGACCGATCCCCTCGGTCTTCCCGAGTAACCTCTGGGTGGCGGCGTTTCCTAGGGTGACGATGATTCTGGGCTTGATGAGGGCGACCTGGGCCGCCAGCCAATCCCAGCAGGCGTCCATCTCCTGGCGCGTGGGAACCCGGTTGCCGGGAGGGCGGCACTTCACCACGTTGGTGATGTATACCTCCTCCCTCTCTATCTCCACCGAGGCCAGGATCTGGGTCAAGAGCTGCCCAGCCGGGCCCACGAAGGGCCTGCCGGTCTGATCTTCAACCTCCCCCGGACCCTCGCCCACGAACATGAGATCCGCATGAGGGTTGCCCTCGCCGAAGACGAGGTTGGTGCGGGTTTGGGCAAGCCCGCACCGTCGGCAATCCTGGGCCCGTCGGGCGAGGTCCTCAAGGGAGATGGTCAGCTGTGTCTTGACTTTCATTTTCCGCAATACGACTTTACTGGCACCGCGTCGGAGGAGTCAAGGTCCACTGTTTTCTGTATAACATTCTTGCTAAGATAATTGGTTACGACTTGACTTTTTGTCGTATAATGGTTACAATCAGTCGACGATCGAGAACCGCTCGGCGAGGCCCGCTGAGCCGGCCTAAGGCCGCAGCGTTGGTTTCGGGGCGTCGCGGTGAGGGGGACCGGGACGCCCTCTTTCCTTTGTAAAATCTCCTTGGTATGGCCCTGTGGCGCAGTGAGGGCAGGCGCAAGTGGATCGAGATCCGAGCCCTTAACCCCTACTTTCCCCCCATCTACATGCGCATCTCCCCAGACAAAGCCCCTGCTCCCCGGTGGACCGCCGTGAGCCAGGGGGCCGCCCGCTACGGGGCGGACTCACTGCCGGAGCTGATCCAAGCGCTGCTCGCGGCTTGCAGGCGTCCCGGGACCAGCGGGACAAAACGCCTGTGGCGCGTAACAGAGGAAGGGCTAGCAAACCCCGTGGAGGCCATTGCCCCATTCCGGCCGGAAGAGATTTGGAAGCCGGGGGTCGAGCTGGCACGCCTCCGCCGTCCCCCCGACAGGTGGCTCATTACCCTCCGCGTGGCAAGGCCCACTCAGAAGGCGCTGTGGGCAGCNCAAGCAGANCGATACCTCGCCACCTGGCGGACTGCCTTGGAGGCCTTACTCGAGGCCTGCCAGGGCTAGGTCTGTCTAGTCNTCGCAGTCCCCGATGCAGATCTTGAACTTCAGGTGCCAGTGGCCATCCTGGTCCAGGTACCAACACCAACCCGTTCCGGAAGGACACTCCCCGATGAAGAAATGCCAGTTACCGTCTGCATCGCAGAACCAACCGGCACCCGGGGGCATGAAGACGGTCCCGAAGCAAGGCGGGCAAGGTCCCATGCCGAAGCAGGGCGGGCAGGGCCAAGCGCTGTAGCCGTTCCCCGGGAGCACGGTGAAGGTCGTCCAAGCGGTAGCGTAGCAACCACAACTCGGCTCCGGCACAAGGCCTAGCACGTGTGCCTTGCCCTCCTCCGGGGTGTTTCCCATAAGCGGGAACGGCTCATCCGGGTCCCCTGTCGGAAACGCGAGCGGGGTGGTACTGGCGATGATCTGTAGGGTTTCGGTCCCAGCCGGACCGGTCACCCGCAACTGATAAGTGGGGTTATCCGGGAGCACGTGGCTCCCCGCCCCCACAAACGCACTTGGCGAGTACACATTGGGGAAGAGCTGCCTCACCACCCCGGCGGCATCGATGTCGAAGATGTACACGTAAGCCGGCTGCGACACATAGAAGTGGATGGTGGCCAGCTCGCCCACCGTGTACTGCGGACGATCCGGCCAGATGGAAACCGACAGCCCGGGACTTGGCACAGGGATCAACCCCAATGGCGAAGCTCCGCCCTGTGCCCACCCCACCACCCCCACTGCCAGCATCACCGCCAACGCCGCGAGCTTCCTCATCTCCACCACCTCCATCGCATATACACGGCCAAAGGGGGCAGGTTTCAGCCCCTGGGTATACGATCAAACCATACAGGGCTTGCAAACTCGGTGTACTACCCGTATATGATTCACGCTCTTGACCGAGACGCTTGTAAGTGATAGTTTATAGTGCTAAAGACCATCAAGGGGGGAGGAGAAAGTGCAGACAACTATCTACTACAATGAAGAAGATCAGTACTTGATGGACTTGGTAGACCAGGTTGCTCGTCGGGAACGCAAGTCCCGCTCGGCCGTGATCCTATCGATCTTGGAAGAGTACTTCGAGCGGGGCAAGCGGATCGGGGAGATCTTGGTGGACATGGGGTTCCTCAGCCCCAGGGACATCGAGCTTGGCCTCAGCCGCCAGGAAGAGAGCCCTGAACCCAAGCCCCTCGGCGAGATCCTGGTGGAAGAGGGGCTTGTCCCACACGAGGCGGTGGAGCGCGCTCTTTCCATTCAGTCTCGGTTCCGCATGAGTTAAGGGCGGGGGCCAGAGCAAGGCTCCAGCCCCCTTTCCCTTTGCCTTTCACAAGGCTGCGACCTCTCCAGGCACCCGTGGGAACAGCCTTGCTTCCCCCACGTGTTTAAGTCCAGCCAAGAACCTGACCAGCCTCTCTATCCCGATCCCGAACCCCGCCGACGGCGGGAGCCCTTCTTTGGCCAAGGCCAGAAGGGAGGCATAGGCCGCCGGATCAAGTCCCTGGGTGCGGATCCGAGAGGTAATCCGGTCCAGCTCGTGCTCCCGCTCCCCTCCGGAGAGGGCTTCTCCGTACCCCTCCGGATAAACGAGGTCCATGTCCAGGAGNACTCCGGGGCGGGTCGGGTCCTCGCGGTCGTAGAACTCCCGCACGTCGATGGGGAAGTCCACGACCCAGATCGGGGTGTCCACATCCGCAGATAGCCGCTCTTCGAACTTGTCGCCGTAGCGCTCCTTGGCCTCCGCGTAGGTGATGCGCGGGAAGGGCGGCCTGAACTCGGGAAGGTCGCGTCCCAAGAGCTCAAGCTCCGGGGCACAGGCCTCCCGTACGGCGTCCACCACGTAGGTGAACAGGCGTTCCCCGAGGGCCATCACGTCGTCCCTGGTCGCATCCCGGACTTCCAAGTCCAGCTGCACGAACTCGAACAGGTGCCGGCCGGTCGTGCCCCACTCCGGGGGCTCGATGCGCACGTTCGGGGAGAAGCAGAAGATCTTCTCGCAAGTCCGCACCGCGGCCTGCTTATGGAAGATCATGCTCCGGGTAAGATGCCACTTGCCCCCGTATGCCTCGATAACGGCCCGATCGGTGTTATGGCGCAGGGGGTCGGTCACCGGCGCCAAGATCACCGGCAGGAGCTCCACGAAGCCCTCGCGCGCGAGGATCTCCCGCGCCGCGCCCAGTACCTCACTTGTGATCTTAAGGATCGCAGCTTCACGCTCGTATGCCACTTTTATCCCCCTTGGGAAAGACCAAACACATACCTTCGCCCGCAAACGGGCGGACAACACCGCTGGGACTTCTTGGGAAGGTGCTTGGATTTACGCCCCGAGCGGGGCGTTGGTATTGGCGGGGCCCAAGGGGAGGATAGGATCTTTCGCGTGCATCCATCTGGTCATAGACATCACCCCCGCCAATCTTGTGGATTTGGTCGCCGGCACCCTACCACAATTGGCCCTGTTTGTCAAGACCCAAGCTGGCCCCTGGGGCAAAAAGCGCGCCTATAATCAACCCGCCATGCCTCTCCGTGACATCCGCGAGCTCACCTATGAGGAACTTTCGGTGCTCCTTCGGTCCTGGGGCGAGCCCCCTTACCGGGCCCGGCAGATATGGGAGTGGCTATGGCGGCACTTGGTCTCGGACTTCTCCCAGATGACGAACCTACCTCAGGCGCTACGGACGCGGCTGGCGGAGGAATTCACCGCACGGGAGCCTGCTCCCGGGGCGCTCCAGCTAGACGCGGAAGAGGGCACGGAAAAGGTGCTCCTGCACCTCGCAGACGGAGAGGCCATCGAGGCGGTGCTCATGCGAGAGGACGACCGACGCACGGTGTGCATCTCCACCCAGGTCGGGTGCCCAGTGAGCTGCGCCTTCTGTGCCACCGGCAAGATGGGCTACGTCCGGGACCTCACCGCCGCGGAGATCGCCGGCCAGGTGCTCCACTTTGCCCGCAGGCTAAGGGAGGCTGGGGAGCGGGTGACCCACGTGGTGATCATGGGAATGGGGGAGCCGCTTTTAAACTACGAGGCCACGCTGCGCGCGGTGCGAAACCTGAACGACCCTCGGGGGTTCGCCTTGGGGGCGCGGAGGTTCACGATCTCCACCGTGGGCGTGGTCCCGGGGATATACCAGCTGGCGGAGGAGGGATTGCAGGTCAACCTGGCCGTGTCCCTGCACGCCCCTTATGACAAGCTGAGGGAAGAGCTGGTGCCGCTTGCCAGGAGGTGGCCGATTCGGGAGGTACTGGTGGCTGCCGATGCCTACGTCGCGGCCACCGGCCGCCGGGTTACCTACGAGTACGTGCTCCTCTCCGGGGTGAACGACGGCCTTACGGAGGCGCGGAGGCTGGCCAGGCTCCTGCGGGGGCGCCTGGCCCACGTGAACCTGATCCCGTTCAACCC
>MTNI01000190.1 GCA_002011415.1 Candidatus Acetothermia bacterium JdFR-47 | reverse complement strand
CCGGTGGAGTGTTTGTCCACCTTGGTCCCAGGAACCTCCGAGAGGTCTATCTTCCCCCCGCTTTCAGCCATGGCTGAGGTCAGGGCCACCGTCTCCTCCTCCGTCATCCCCCGGAAGTAGACGGCCATGAGGAAGGCGGACATCTGGTAGTCAGGAATGCGCCCGGCCACGTACTCCGAGATGAGCCAGCGGATCTCGTCTGAAGTGAGCTCTCCTCCATCCCTTTTCTTTTCGATCAGATCAACTGCTCGCATCTCTCCTCCTTTCTAGCGGCCGGACGCCTCTTCTGCGTCCTCCCGGAAGTGGACCCCGCGGCTCTTGCGGTTGTGCCAGGCGGCCTCGGCCACGATCAGCGCCGCCTGAACGCCGTTTCGCAGGCCCAGGAGGGCGTCGTCGAGCCGGGCCCTGCGGTATCCACGATGTCCTCCCACAGATGCCGAAGGTCCCGAATCGCCCGGGCGAGGCGATGGGCGTCGCGCGACAGGCCCACGTAGTACCACATGGTGTACTGGATGGAGCGCCAGTCGCGGTGGATGAGGGCGGGGTCGGCCGGAGCGGCATCCCTCGCTGGCTCCCAGGGTGGCACTTGACTAGGCCGGATGGGCTTGGGGGATTCCTCGGCAATGCGGCGGCCGGCCCGGTCCCCGAACACCAGGCCCTCAAGCAGCGAGGTGCTCGCCAGGCGATTCGCCCCATGCAGCCCGGTGCAGGCCACCTCCCCCACGGCGTACAGGTTCCGGATCGTCGTGTGCCCCCACTCGTCCACCCACACCCCGCCGCAGAAGTAGTGGGCCGCCGGGACCACCGGGATCGGCTCCCTCTCCGGGTCGATCCCGAGCTCACGGCAGCGAGCGTAGATGGTGGGAAAACGCTGGGGGAAGTTCTCCACTTGGGAGACGTCGAGGAGCACGTACGGGTATCCGCGCAGAGTCATCTCCCGGTGGATGGCGCGGGCCACGACGTCGCGGGGGGCGAGGTCCCCCCAGCTTGGGGCGTACTCGTCCATGAAACGGCGGCCGTCGGGAGTAAGAAGCTTTCCCCCTTCACCTCGGACTGCCTCCGAGATCAAGAAATTCTCGCCCTCGGGGACGGCGAGCGTGGTGGGGTGAAACTGGACGTACTCGGCGTTGATCACCCGGGCGCCGGCGCGGTGGGCCATGGCCAGACCATCCCCTCGCGCGCCGGGCGGGTTGGTGGTGTAGCGGTAGATCCTGCCCAGGCCCCCGGTGGCGAGCACCGTGGCCCCGGCCAGATACCTATGTACCTCACCGCTTTGCTGGTCCAGAACGTAGGCCCCGTGGCAGGTGATGGGCTCGTAGACGGTGTGAGGGTCGAGGGCGTGGTGGGGGAAGGTGATGAGGTCCACCGCCGTGGCCCCGGTCACGAGCTCCACGTTGGGAAGCTCCTTGAGGAGGGCATGGAGTCCCTTGGCGATTGCCTCCCCCGTGTGGTCCCCCACGTGGAGGATCCTGGCCACCGAGTGACCCCCCTCACGAGTGTAATGCAGATCACCCTCAGCCGAGCGATCGAAGGGGATCTGGGCCTCTTCGATCAAGACCTCCTGGACCAGCCGCGGACCCTCTTCGGCCAGGATCTCGGCCGCCCGGCGTAGGCTGAGCCCGGCCCCGGCCCGCAGTATGTCCTCGACAAGGAGCTCCGGGGAGTCCTCGGGACCTAGCGTTGCGATCCCGCCTTGGGCGTGGCGGGTTGCCCCCTCCAGGGGGTCTTTCTCCCGGGTTATCACCACAATCTTGCGGGCCCGATCGCGAGCGAGGCGCAGGGCGCAGGCGACCCCCCCGATCCCGGCCCCGATCACGAGGACGTCTGCCTCGTGAACCCTCATCCTGCTGCCTCCAGCATCCGGGCTAAGGCCTCGCGGGCCGGGGCGGCGATCTCCTCCGGCACCTCCACCAGGCCTGGCTCCTCCCCGCGCAAAAGGCCGGAGAGCACCCGGGCTAGGTCGGAAAGGCGCGTGAGGGACATGTAGGAGCAATATGGAGGTGGGTCTGCCAGGGAGAACACGGTTTTGTCGGGGTTCTCCTTGGCGAGACGGGCCACCAATCGCTGCTCGGTCCCCACCGCCCACACCGTCCCAGGGGGGGACTCGGTCACTACTCGGATGATGTACGAGGTGGAGCCCACCTCGTCGGCGAGCTTCACAACTTCCTCTCGGCATTCGGGATGGACGACTACCCGGACCCCAGGGTGCTGCTTCCTCACCCGTTCTACGTCCTCCGGCAGGAACCGCACGTGCACGTTGCATGCCCCCCGCCACAGGATGAGTCGGGCCCGGCGGAAGGAGGTAAGGTCATCGGGCGGTCGGTGAGGATCCCATACGGCGATCTCTTCCTGGGAAATTCCCAGGCGCCGGGCGGTGTTCCGGCCCAGGTACTGGTCGGGGAGGAACATGACCCGCGGGCGCCTCTCCAGGGCCCAGCGCANGACCTGCTCAGCGCTGGAGGAGGTGCAGCACGCCCCGCCCCTTTCCCCCACGAACGCCTTCACTTCCGCTGAGGAGTTGACATAGGTGACGGGGAGGACCTCCCGATCCACNTCCATCATTTGGCCCAGCCTTTCCCAGGCGTCGCGAAGCTGGATCGAGTCCACCGAATGGGCCAGGTAACACCCAGCGTCTTCGCGGGGGATGAGGACCCGCTGGCCGGGGCGGGCGAGGATCGCGGCCGTCTCCGCCATAAAGTGGACCCCGCAAAACACGATATAGCGAGCGTTTGCCTGGGCGGCCCGGCGGGAGAGCTCCAGCGAATCTCCGCGGAAGTGAGCCTGGTCCACGATCTCGTCGCGCTGGTAGTGGTGGGCCAGGATCACAAGCTCGTCACCGAGCCTGCGCTTAGCCTCCGCGATCTGGGACAGGACCTCCTCGACCCGATAGTCCACCATGGCAGACTAATGTTATGTCAGGAAAGAATTGCGTCCATCGAGGGTTTAGCTTGTAAGCTCGAGAGAGAGGTCCAAGGACGGGGCGGAGTGGGTGATGGCCCCGACCGAGATGTAGTCCACACCGGTGGCGGCGACCTCGGCCACGTTTTCCAGGCTCACCCCGCCAGAAGCCTCCAGGGGCACNCGGCCGGCGGCGCGGCGCACCGCTTCCCGCAGGGTGGGGATGTCCATGTTATCCAGGAGGATCCTATCCACGCCCAGGGAGAGCGCCTCCTCAAGCTCCTCCAGAGTCTTCACCTCCACCTCGATGGGGAGCGCGGCCCCCGCCTCCCGTACCCGGCGCACTGCCTCGGTGATGGAGCCGCAGGCTACGATGTGGTTGTCCTTGATGAGGACCATGTCGTAGAGACCCAGGCGGTGGTTGTGTCCGCCCCCTGCGCGCACGGCGTACTTCTCCAAAACGCGCCAGCCAGGGGTGGTCTTNCGGGTGTCCAGGATCACCGCTCTGTAGGGGGCGACGGCATCTACGAACTTGGCCGTGAGGGTGGCAATCCCCGAGAGCCGACACAGGAAGTTGAGCGCCACCCGCTCGGCGGTCAGGATCNCCCGCAAGGGGCCGGAGACTTGTGCCACGACGTCGCCGGGGGCGACCGGCTCTCCATCCTGGGCCAGGGGCTCAAAGCGAATCTGTGGGGCCACCTCTCGGAAGACCCCTTCGGCTATGGGGAGCCCTGCCAGCACCCCGTATGCCTTGGCGACGATCACGGCGTTGCCCTCCCNGCCCTCGGGGATCACGGCCTGGGTGGTCACGTCTCCAGGGCCGATGTCCTCGGCCAAAGCCGCACGGATCAGGGATGCGGCGGCCTTAAGGAGCTCTTGAACTTCCATATCAGGCGAGCTTGGCCCGCAGGCGGCTGGAGAGGTAATCGATAGCCCACACCAAGATCACGATGAGGATCAACACCGTCCCGGCCTGCTGCCATGCCAGGTTCTTGAGGTAGAAGAAGAGGCGCTGGCCGATCCCTCCGCCCCCCACTACCCCCACCACCGTGGCCATGCGGATGTTGATGTCCCAGCGGTACAAGGTGAACGAGATGTAGGGGTTAATGATCTGTGGGACTACCGCGTAGCGAAGCACAGACAGGCGATTGGCGCCGGTGGCCGTGATGGCCTCCACCAAACCAGGGTCGATGGACTCCAGACGTTCCGCGTAGAGCTTGGTTAGGTCAGCAATGGAGTGCACCCACAGCGCCAGCACCCCCGCAAATGGGGCCCGCCGGGCCGTGACCCATACCAAGAAGATGATAGCCCAGATCACCGGCTCGACGGAGCGCATGATGCTCATCGTCCCCCGCAACACCGTATAGATGAGCTTGCCCACCGGTCCCCTCATCAGGTTGCGGGCAGCCAAGAACGACAGGGGCACGGATACCACCACCGCGAAGCTGGTNGCGATCACCGCCATGAACACGGTGACCAAAAGGTCCCGGATGCTGGGGAGGATGATGGACCGATCCGGAGAGAACAGGGCTTTCCAGAACTTCTCCGTACGCCAAGCCTCGGTGAATAGGCGTTTCAGGCTCTCCTCGTCCACGGTGGTGCTGGTGGCGGCGGCCAGCCCCACCACCAGGAAAGCGACCGCAAACAGCCCAGAGCTGGTGCGCCACCAGGGAGCGGGCTTGCGGCCCTCCATGGACACNGGCTGGAGGGAGAGTCCGGCCAGGCGCTCATGCCAAGGGGGAGAGGCCAAAAGCCCTATCATCGGGAGCACAGTGACGTGCCAACCGATGTAGTAAACGAGCTGTTGGCCCAGCGTGGACTCCCCGCCCTCCCGAGGTCTCAGTTCCTTCCTTGCCACCAGGTGTCCCAGGGATCTGCCGAAGCTCTCCCAGAGGGCGGCCGCCTCCACCACCCCCAGGCCGAACAGCCACCAGGGCACAAGGGTGTAGGCTATTACCCCGTGGGCATGCCAGCTTATGATGTAGCTAACCAGGATCCACAACACCCCTATTGCCAGCATGTTGAGGAGTACGATGGATAGTCGTTGGCTCGCCCCTTTCAGGCGCAGGATCAGTGTGTCCAGAAGCCCCCGCCGGCTGAGCCAGTCGGGCGGTTCTTTTACGATTCCGTCGGGATACCTATTCATCAGGTGATTCTCTCCCTAAGTCGGCCGGAGATATAGTCCATGGCCCACACGATGGCCACGATCACCATGACCACCGCCCCCACCTTGGCCCAATCCCCTTCGTTCTTGTAGTAGAACAGGAGGTCCCCGATCCCACCTCCGCCCACCAGGGCGATCACCGTGGCCATGCGCACGTTNATGTCCCAGCGATACAGGGTGAACGCCCAATACGCCGGGGTCACCTGGGGGAGCACGGCGTACTTGATCATCTCGATCCTGGAGCCGCCGGTGGCCACCACCGCCTCCACCGGGCCGGGGTCGATCCCCTCCACCTGCTCGGAGTACAGCTTCCCCAGGGCGGCCACGGTGTGCACGGTGAGCGCCAGCACCCCGGCCAGGGGGCGGCCCCACAACACCCACACGGCNAAGATCACCGCCCACAGCATGGTGTCTATGGACCGGAAGATGTTGAAGAAGCCCCTCATCACGAAGTAAACCAACCACCCAGCCGGGTTGAAGCCCATGACGTTGCGGGCCCCCAGGAAGGAGAGAGGGAAGGCCACNGCTGCCCCCATGATAGTGGCAAGAAGGGCCATGAACAGGGTCACCACGGCCATGTCCAGGATGGAGTAGGGTAAGTTTCGAAGCTCGAACGCCGGGTCTGGTACGGCGAAGTAGCGGAAGTCTGGGTGGAGCATCTCCCGCCAGATGCGCATCCCCTCATCCCCCCGGCGGAAGAGGATTCCGATGTCGATCTGGATGATCAGCCACCCCAGCCAGATGGTGAACCCGATGAGGAAGAGCGACATGAGCCCCCACTGAGAGAAGACGGCCTTACGCCGGCCGGCCAAATGGGAGGTGGGGGCGAGCTGCACCACCGTACCCGCGACCNGGTCGTGCCAGGGCCGCTCCGGGGAGAGCCAAATGCCCAACCCCAGAGGGAGCACGGAAAGATGCCAAAGGAGCGCTCTTTTCAGCCGCTGGCCCACGGTGGGGGGCTTTCCATCTGCGCCCCAGATCTCGTAGCCGAACGCCCTAAGGCCCAGGCTCCGGCCTAGGTTGCGGGACCAGATCGCCATCTCCAGGGTACCAAGGATCGCCAGGGGCCAGCCCCAGCTAGGAAGGGTGAGGGTGGAGTAGAACCGTTCCAGGGGCACGGTCCACCAGTACTTGTTGAGGAGGAACACCACCCCGTAGGCGATGTAGCCCCACACCAGCCAGTCGAGGAAGAACGAGAGGGCACGCCTGCGGAGCGCGTTCCAAGAGATCCTGGTCGCTGGAGTCGCAGTCGCTGTTTGGTTGCTGCTCATCGGCTTAGCTGAGGTTCATCGGATCTCGACCTGCTCCGCCTCTTCGCCGTAGATCTCCTTGAACTTGGCGTCATCGATGGCCTCGGGCGGGCCGTCGAACACCAGCTCCCCGTCCTTGAGGGCGATGATCCGGGTCCCGTAACGCCGGGCCAGGGACAGGAAGTGAAGGCTGGCGAGGACCGTGACCCCGTCCTCCTTATTCATCTGTTCCAGATATTGCATCACCGAGTGGGAGGTAGCGGGGTCCAAAGCGGATACCGGCTCATCGGCGAGAAGCAACTCCGGCTCCTGCATAAGCGCCCGGGCGATGCCTACCCGCTGCTGCTGTCCGCCGGAGAGCTCGTCCGCCCGCACGTATGCCTTGTCCGAAAGGCCCACCCTCTCCAGGTTTTTCAGGGCCAGCTCCCGGTCTTCCTTGGGGAACAGCCCCAGCAGGGTGCGCCAGGTGGGGTTGTAGCCAAGCCTCCCAGTGAGGACGTTGGTCATCACCGTGGCTCGCTTGATGAGGTTGAAGTGCTGGAAGATCATGCCGATCTTGCGGCGCATCTTGCGCATCTGGCGGGGCGAAAGCCGGGTGATCTCGGTGCCGTCCAGCCATATCTTTCCCTTGGTGGGCTCGATCAGCCGGTTGATACAGCGAAGCAGGGTGGATTTTCCCGAGCCGGAGAGGCCGATCACCACCAGGAACTCGCCCTTCTCCACGGTAAAGGAGAGGTCCCGCAGGGCGACCACTTGGCCGCGCTCGTAGACCTTGGTCAGGTTTTCGACTACGAGATAAGGTTTTGCCATGGCCGTTGATATTAAAACACGGGGGAGGTTTTTTCCTCCCCCGTGCTCGTCAGCTGAACGAAGACCTATTTACCCTCACACCACGGCGGGTTGGGAAGGCCGACCAGGCTGCGGTAGTTACAGTAGTAAGTGTCGTCGATNTCGGCCACCTCGTCCCACTCGTAGAAGTTGGGGTCGCCCCACAGGGCCTGTCCCTCCGGGCTGGCGATATGGGCCTTGATTGCCTCCACCAGCTTGTCCTCGATGTCCTTGGGGAATCCAGGGGAGAAGGCGATACAGTCGTTAGGCACNGGACCAACCGTGGCCAGGACGCCTATCTTCTTCACGATGTCCCAGATGTCGCCGTAGGTGCCCAGCTTGGCGGCTGCCCGCCTCAGGTCCACACACTTGCCCCGAATGGCCTCCGGGAAGAGGTCGTTGTTCCAGCGGTCCCAAAGCCAGAGCTCGGGGTCCATGCCGTAGTCCCAATGGAAGTCACACCCGAGGCAGGCCGGCGGGATTGGCGGGGAGCCGTATCCGGTACAGAAATCGCCTTGGCCCTCGAGCAAGGCCACCATGGAGTTAGTGTGACCNCCGGACTTAATCACGCCGGAGAAGGTGATGCCGAGCTGGTCGAACAGCATCTTGGGCAGGCGATACCCTGAGGTAGAACCCTCGTCGTTGTAGATCCACACCTTGCCTCGCAAGTCTTCAACAGATTTGATCCCAGAGTCGCGCGGCACGTAGATGCTGGAGAAGTAGTAGGGGTACCCATAGCGGACGGCGGCCAGGCGCGGGGTGGTCTCGAAGTTGGTCTCCACAGAGATGCGGGCGTACTGGTCGGTGGTGGGCACGCCCATCACGTCACCCTCAGCGGACTTGAACGCCTCGATCAGGGCGGCGTAGTCCGGCATCACCCGGGGCACGATGTAAAGGCCGGTCATCTTCCCGATGTCGGCCGCGATCTTCTGGGCGATGTCCACGATCACGCTGGGGTTGGTGGAAGGCGGGAACACCCAGATGATGGGGTGGTCCCTCGTGCCGATCTCCTGAGCCAGCCCTAGGCTCCCAAGGGCCAACAGCCCCACAAGCGCGAAAAGCAGGATCCTACGCACACTACCACCTCCTATAAAGTTTTGGCACTAAGGATTATACAGCATGACCCTGTGCTCATGCCGAATGGAAGCGCCTCGACGGGCTTTCGAAGTAAGCGCTCACCGGAGGCGGGCGATCGCGGCGGCCAGCTCTCTGACCCGGGCCGGGTCCACTGGGCCGCGCACGTCCCCGCCCTGTTTGAGGGCCGTGCCCACGATGAAGCCGTCGGCGGCTTGGAAATCAGCTACGTTTTTCGGGGTGACGCCGCTTCCCACCAGCACCGGGAGGTCGCAGGCGGCCTTTACCGTGGCCAGGTCCTCAGGGTGGGCCGTGCGGCCGGTTCCGGCCCCGGTGACGATCAGGGCGTCGGGAAGGTTGCGGGCGGTGTCGCGGGCGGCGAGCTCCAGAGGCTGGAAGTGATGGGCGTGTTTGACGTGCACGTCGGCCAAAATCGCCACCTTCGCCCCCAGGGCCTTCCGCAGGGCCAGGAGCCGGTGGGCCTCTCCCTCGATGATCCCCTGGTCCGTGAACGCCACCCCGGAGAACACGTTGACCCGGATGAAGCTGGCGCCGGCTGCGGCGGCTATGGCCAGGGCTGCTTCCCCGTCAGAACGCAGGACGTTCACGCCGATGGGGATGTGGGANCTGCGCACGAGCTCCCGCACCACGACGGCCATGGCCGCCACCGTGGCCTTGGAGGCCCGTTTGGCGAACGGCGTATCCCCGAAGTTTTCCACCAAGGCGGCGTCGGCCCCGCCCTCCTCCAGGGCGGATAGGTCCAAGAGCGCCCGCTCCAGCACCGCTTCGATTCCCTCCCCGCCGTGAAGGTAGCTTCCGGGAAGGGGCAAAAGGTGCACCATCCCGATCAGGGGCTTTTTGAGATCCAGAAGCTCGCTCACGTTCCTCCTCCCAGGGCATTCGCACCTTTAAGTGCGGCTTCCAGCGCGCCGGTGCTTTCCGGCACGTTGTCCTTGTCGAAATCGATGTAAGTGCCCTTTACTTTTTCTCTCAGTAGCTCAAACAGGATACCGGGGCGGGGCACGAGCGAGAAATNGCGTGCGATCTCCTTCGCCAGGGCGAGTCGCTCACCCTTATTCAGGTTTCCGAATTCCTCCAAACGCTGGTACGGGTATTCCTCGGGGGAGCTGGAGGAAGTGACGAAGGCCGCGCAGGTGGGTGAGCCCTTGACCCCTACCAGGATCACGCGAGCGGGTCGTTCTTCGGCGATGACCCGCTCGATGAACGCCGCAACCCGGCCCGCTACCTCCCGCATGCCGAGTCGTTCGTATACCTCCCTGGTGGCCGGTGCCCTCGGAAAACCGAGCAGGATGAACTCGGGACAGGGGTAGGCGAGGACGCCGAGTTCCTCGTAACCGCTGATGAGCTTCCGGACCGCGGTCGCCGCGGCCAGCTCCTTCTCCTTCGCCCCCCGATAGACGAGGTAAGGGGAAAGGAGGCAGGGTGCGATCACAAGCATCGTGCTTTGCACCTTCACATCCTAAAGAGCGCGGCTCCGCGTGCCAAGGACCTCACTGCGGGCGACTGCCGGGCTTGGTGTACGGGAGCCCCTGACGGCACAGGGGGCATTCTTCCGGGGGGAAGGCCTCGATCGCCAGCTTCACGAGGGAGACCAGGGAAAAGGGGAGCTCTCCTCCCAGGCGGCGGTCGACCAGGCAGGCCGCCCCCACCACGGTCCCCCCCAGGGCCGTGACCAGTTCGGCCACCTCCAGGGAGGAGCGGCCGGTGGTCACTACGTCCTCGGCGACTAGAACCCTCTCGCTGGGGACGATCTCAAAGCCCCGGCGCAGCGTCATCTTCCCAGCCTCCCGCTCGGCGAACATCCCCCGCACCCCTAGGGCCCGGGCGAGCTCGTGGGCCACGATGACGCCCCCCAGGGCCGGGCCGACCACGACGTCGATCGGGCCCAAGGCAGCCGCTCGAGCCGCTAGGGCCCGGCAGACCCTTTCGGCCAGGGCAGGGTGTTGCAGGAGCCTCGCACACTGAACGTACTTCGGGGAGTGTAGGCCCGAGGAGAGGAGGAAGTGTCCCTCCAGGATGGCGCCGGTCTTTCGAAACAGCTCCAGTATCTCCCGTTCAGTGAGCGCAGCCACGGATCCCCTCCCAAGTTTCGATCCCTCGCTCCTTAAGGAAAACTTCCAGTCCCCGGATGATCCTGGGGGCGCACAGGGGATCGATGAAGTTGGCGGTGCCCACCTGCACCGCGTGGGCACCGGCCATGATGAACTCTAGGGCGTCCTCCCAGCTCGCGATCCCTCCGATCCCGATCACCGGGATGGAGACCGCCTGGGAAAGCTCGTAGACCAGCCGCAGGGCCAAAGGCTTTATAGCTGGCCCGGAGAGCCCCCCGAAGGTGTTGGCGAAGACCGGCCTCCCAGTGGCGATGTCGATCGCCAGGCCCCGGAAGGTGTTGGCCGCCGAGATCGCCTCTGCCCCTTCCTTCTCCGCCGCCCGGGCCGCCCCCAGTACGTCCCCCTCCGGGGGAAGCTTGACCCAGAGGGGTTCCCCACAGGCCGCTCGGGCCACGCGCACCGCCCAGGCCGTCCCCTTGGCCGAGCCGCCGAGGAGCCCTATCCCGGGCACGTTGGGGCAGGAGAGGTTGAGCTCGATGGCGTCCACCCCGGAGCCCGAGAGCCGCTCGGCGAGCTCGCCGTACTCCTCCGGGGTCTCGCCCCAGATGTTGGCGATCACCACGGTGCCCAGGTCCCGCATCCGGGGGAGCTCCTCCCGGAGGAATGTCTCCACCCCGGGGTTCTCAAGACCGATGGAGTTGAGGAGGCCGCAGGGGGTCTCCCACAGGCGGGGCGGGGGGTTCCCCCGCCGGGGATGGAGGGTCAAGCCCTTGGTGCAGATCCCCCCCAGGCAGGATACGTCATAAACCCGGGCGTATTCGGCGCCGAAGCTGAAGGTCCCGGAGGCGGCGATCACCGGGTTCTTCAGGACCAAGCTCCCGATGCGGACAGAGAGGTCAGGCGAGGGAGATCACCTCCTCGGCCCGGAACACGGGCCC